>JACCZO010000058.1 GCA_013695925.1 Chthoniobacterales bacterium | reverse complement strand
CGAGCGGGCAGCGCGACTTGGTCGACAAATCCCATCTCAGGCGACTGGTATACCGCCGAGAATTGGAATCCAAACACCGTTCCAAACGGCCCGAATGACGTTGCAACTCTGGGTGCTTCCTCAATTACGACCCTTACCTTCCCCGCTTCGTCAACCACTGTCTTGGACAGCATAATTCTTCAATCCGAAGCGGACTTTTATACCGTAGTTGTCAAAGAATCCAGCCTCACCTTTGTTGGGAGGGGCATACCCGGTTTGACCGGCCTTTTTTTCGATGTGGCGTCTCGCAGCACCCTGATCTTTCAAGGCACTTCCGAATGTCGCGCGGGAATCTACAACAGCGGCACAATTCTTTTTCAAGATCAGTCCAGTCGCCCTATGGGGTCCACTATGGGTGATACGGGCGGTGCCATAACGTGGTCGGACCAATCCAGCGCCGGAGGTTATTTCTATACTAATGGGGGGCTTTATTTCAACGACGATTCGACCGCCGAGAAAGTGTCCTCCCTGGGCGTAATTGGACCGGGATTTGCGGACATCAGCGGACATAACCCACCCGGCCTGGCCATCCCGGAGCCATACGGAGACGGGAATATCTACCTCGGTGCCAATAATCTCACCATTAGTTCCACCGACCGAATCTATCCCTATAACGGGTCACTGAAGGACGGCGGCGCCAACGGCGGCACGGGTGGTTCTCTGACCAAGGTGGGTCCGCCCGGTAGCCGTGCCATTCTAGATGGTTCCAGCCACTACACCGGCGGGACTACCATTCTCGGAGGAGTGCTCTTAATCCAGACCGAGATTTTTGACACCAGCAGTACTCCCATCGGCAGCGGCGATGTCCATGTCAACGCGGGTGGCTTCGGTGGGACAGGTCACGTGCCAGGCAACGTCATTGTGGGCACCGGGGAGGGTACGCCAGCTTCGCTCATCCTGAGCGGGCATCGGATGTTTCGCATCAAGCAAAGTCTCACAGTCGCCTCCGATGGCTTGATGGAGGTCACCATTGACAGCCAGGCCCGTCGTCACGGCAAAGTTTCCGCACGCGGGGTCACGCTTACAAGCGGCGCTCAGATTGAGGTGAGTGACCGGTCTGGTTCGAAGATGGCGACCGGTACCGTGCTCATTCTTATCAAAAATACCGCCGACACACCCATCACGGGCACCTTCGCTAATCTCTCCGATGGCGGCACCCTCACCGTCAATGCCAACACCTATCAGGCAAACTACGAAGGTGGCGACGGCAACGACCTGACTCTCACGGTGATCGACTAAGCGCTGTTTTCGTAGTCGCCTGCCCCGCTGAGCTGTTCCAGATTTCGGGCGACGCCACGCCATTCGCTGGCGCAGCGTTGAGATGGTGGAATGAGAGTTCCATGTATCACTCGAATGAAGAGCGGCGCGAAAGAGGTCTGGGGAGCGCACGCGCCTCGCGTGCTGGTGGGGGCGCCTCGCCGCAACGAACTTTTTGGCCGAACAACTAAGATGTCTGCAGATGACGAGAGGAAAAGTGCGCGATGGCGAGGGCGCCATCGCCAGCACGCGAGGCGCGTGCGCTCCCCAGCGAGAAGCCCACTCCACGCGAGACGCGTGGATGCAGAACGCTTGTCGGCCCGTCCCTCCGAGGTTTGGATTTATGCGTACGGCCCGTAGGAGTAACAGCTTCGTCCTCCGCATGGCCTGGCGCGATAGCCGGTCGAGCCGGCGGCGTCTCCTCCTTTTCTCGATTTCGATCTCGTTAGGCGTGGCCGCTCTGATCGCGATCGGATTGTTTCGGGCCAGTCTTTCGCAGGCGATCGATGACCAGGCGCGCTCATTGTTAGGCGCGGACCTCGTGGTCGAGAGTACGCGTCCGTTCACGCCCGCGCAGGAACAAATGCTGCGCGCGCTGGGTGAGACCCAGGCACGCGAAGTGCGGTTCCGGACGATGGTGCTCTTTCCCAAGGGCGGCGGCACCCGGCTCGTCTATGTCCGCGCTTTGGGCGGGAGCTTTCCATTCTACGGCAAGATGGAAACGACGCCGGCCGGCGCGTCTCAGAGTTTTCGCAATGGAGGCGAAGCCGTCCCGGAGGAAAGCCTGCTTTTTCAATTCCGCGCCAAGGCGGGCGATCCGATCAAGATCGGGGAGGCGACTTTCACGATCGCTGGGGCGCTGACCAAGATGCCGGGGGAGGCTTCGCCGGCCGCGAGCTTCGCGCCGCGAGTTTACATTCCGCTGCAGGACCTGGCCAGGACCAACCTGCTCCAGCCCGGGAGCCTCGCGCGTTACCTGAATTTCGTGAAGTTCGCGCCGGGCGTGGATGTGGCGGCCGAAGTGGAAAAGCTCGCGCCGCAGATCGAAAAGGCCGGACTGCAATACGACACGGTTGAGAAACGAAAAAAGGATTTGGGCGAATCGCTCGATAATCTTTACCGCTTTCTCAACCTAGTCGGTTTCATCTCGCTCTTGCTCGGCGCGGTCGGAGTGGCGAGCGCGATCCAGGCGCATCTCCAGCAAAAAGTGCGCACCGCCGCGATCCTGCGCTGCCTCGGTGCAGCCGGTCGCACCACGGTGGCGGTTTATCTTCTCCAGGCGATGGCGATGGGATCGGTCGGGGTCTTGACCGGCGCGGCGCTTGGCCTAACGATGCATCGAATCCTGCCCGAATTGCTCCACGGCTACATTCCGTTTGCCCTGCCCAAAGCAATTGCCTGGACGCCGATCTGGGGCGGAATGGCAATCGGCTTCGCAGTTTGCATTCTCTTCGCGCTCCCGCCTCTCCTGCGCTTTCGACGGGTTTCGCCGCTCCTTGCTCTGCGCGCGTCGGTCGATGAAAGCGCGGCGCCAGCCGGGCGCGATTTCGTCAGTTGGATCGTTTACCTCGTGATGGCAGCGAGCCTGACGGCTTTCGCGATCGCGCAGGCGGAAGCGTGGCAGGACGGGTTATTTGTCGCGGGCGGGCTGGCGGTGGCGGTTGGCGTGTTGGTGGGGGTTGCGAAGTTACTTATTTTTTTGGTGCGCAAACTTCTGCCGCAAGGCTGGAGCTTTGTCATCCGGCAGGGCCTGGCGAATCTCTATCGGCCGAACAATCGGACCCTGCTTCTCACCCTCTCGTTAGGCCTGGGCACTTTTCTGCTCCTCACTATTTATCTCACCCGCGACGTCCTCCTGACCCAGTTCCGATCGATCGACGCCAACAACCAGCCCAATATTTTTCTTTTCGACATTCAGACGGACCAGACCGAGGCGGTCGCCCAGCTTGTGAGGCAAGAACAGCTCCCGGTCATCCAGGAGGCGCCGATCGTGACCATGCGGCTGGTGGAAGTGAAGGGCCGCAAGTCGTCCGACCTCCTGAAAGATCCGCAGCGCAAGACGCCGGAGTGGGAATTGGAACGCGAGTATCGCTCGACCTACCGGGACACGCTGAGCGAAACGGAGAAAATCACGGCCGGGACGTGGGTCGGCCATTTCGATTATCGTCCGGGTGAGACCGTGCCCGTTTCGGTCGAACAGGACATTGCCCGGGACCTCGGCCTAACGATCGGGGACTCACTCGTGTTCGACATTCAGGGAGTAGAGATCAAGGCGCGGGTGGCGAGCCTGCGCGAGGTGGATTGGAAGCGTTTCCAGACCAACTTCTTCGTCGTCTTCCCCACCGGCGTTCTGGAAAACGCCCCGACTTTCAATGTCCTCGTCAGCCGCGTTCCGACGCCAGCCGCGTCGGCGAAATTGCAGAACGCGGTGGTGGCGAAATTCCCCAACGTTTCCGCGCTCGACCTGACTTCGGTCATCCAGACGGTCGACGCCATTCTCGGGAAAGTGGCGCTGGTCATCCGGATCATGTCGCTCTTCACCGTCGGCACGGGCTTGATCGTGCTCGGGAGCACGATCTGGAGCGGACGCTACCAGCGGCTGAAAGAAAGCGTGCTCCTGCGCACGCTGGGCGCGTCGCGCTGGCAGATCTGGAAAATCCTGGGCGCGGAATATTTGTTCCTCGGGCTGCTGGCGAGCACGACCGGCATCGTTCTGGCGCTGGCGGCGAGCTGGGCGCTGGCCGTGTTTACGTTCAAGCTCGCCTACACTCCGGCGCTGCTGCCCGTGGTCCTGTCCGCGGTCATCGTGAGCGGACTAACGGTGGCAGTCGGTTTGTTGACCAGCTACGGCCTCGGCTCGACGCCGCCTTTGGCCGTCTTGCGCGAGGAGCTCGACTGACGCAGGTCGGCCAGTTCGCTTTTCGTTAGGGGGCGCCAGCTGCCGCGCGGCATCTCGCCGAGCCGGAGATGACCGATGCGGGTGCGGCGGAGGTGTTTCACTTCGTAGCCGACGGCAAAAAACATCCGCCGAATCTGACGATTCAGCCCTTGTTGCAGGACGACCTTCAAGCGGGTGGTTCCAATCTGGGTCAAGCGGGTGAGGCGGGCGCGTTTGCCGTCGAGAAAGACGCCGGCGCGTAATTTCTCGGCCACCTTTGGGTCCCAAATCTTGTCGAGCGTGACCTCGTATTCCTTTTCCACCTTGTAACGCGGATGGGTGAGATGCTGGGCGAGATCGCCGTCGCTGGTGAGGAGAAGAAGGCCTTCGGTTTGGGCGTCGAGCCGCCCGACATTGAAGAGCCGGGAAAATTTCGGGGGCAACAAATCGTAAATCGTGTCGGTCGCGTTCGGATCGCGTCGAGTGGAAACAAAGCCCGCCGGCTTGTGCAGGAGAATAGTGAGAGTTTTCGCCCGCCTAACGATTCGGTTGCCGACCTTGACGTGATCGCTCTCCTCGACCTGGGTGGCGAAGTTGGTGCAGGGCTGGCCGTTGATCGTCACCCGGCCCTCGGAGATCAACTCATCGCAATGACGGCGCGAACCAAGTCCGGCGGCGGCGAGAAAGCGGTTAAGGCGCAACCTTGGGTTAAAGATCCGGCTTGGTCTTCGGCAGGCCGACGACTTTGCTCGAATCTTTCCACTGGCCACGCTTCTTGAGCAGGTCGACCCGTTCGAACCGTTTCAGGACGTTGCGCTTGGCCGCGATGGTGCTGGCGCCTTTGAGACTGCGATGCTGAGACATAAATATTGCTCCGGGTTGTGCTCCGAAAATGAGCGGGCAAGGTAGCTGGCCTCGCGGATTTTTCAAATGGATTACCTTTCTTCCTCGCCGCGGCCCTCGGCGGCGATCGAGCTGCGCCTGCTTTTGGGAATGGTCCTGCTGGGTTTGCTCAGCTTCGATTTGGTCTCCTGTCGGGGAATAGACTGGTTCCTTTTGAAGCGCTCCTTGCACGGCAAGTTCAACGACATCAGCTGGATCACAACCAGCCAGCTGGCCGATCGCCTGGCCGAAAAGAACTGCCCACCACCGGTCCTGCTCGATGTGCGGACGCCGGCCGAGTTCAAGGTGAGCCACCTGAAAGGAGCGCGGCAGGTCGATCCCAAGGCTGATGCGCAAAGCGCGGCGGCGGGGATCGCGAAGGATGCGCCGATCGTAACGTATTGCTCAGTCGGCTATCGTTCGGGGGCGATGGCGGAGCGCCTGCGGGCGGCTGGGTATACGCACGTGCAAAACCTGGAGGGCTCGATCTTTCAATGGGCAAACGAGCATCGCCCGCTGGTCCGAGATGGCGAGCCTGTTACCCGGGTGCATCCCTTCAACGCGATCTGGGGCCGACTGCTCGCGCCGGAGGTGCGCGCGCCGCTCCCGAAGAAGTAGGCGTTTTTTGCCTAAGGTCGATTACTGAGCAGGACGGTCGTGCCGCAGGTCGTCAACTCGTGCGCGGGAGTGCCGCTGTCTCCGAGCAGGGCGCGCCAATGCGCCATCCGGTTTTGCTCGACGAGGAGGTAGAGGCGATCGGATTCATTCCACGCCTGGGCAACAGTCTTTTCATCCAGGAAAATATCCGGCGCCGGTCCGAGAGCGGCGCCTGGCTCGGAGGAAGGGTCCTGGTTCACGAGATAGAACCTCCGCTCCAGATAAAAAAGCAGGCTGCTCCCGACATGCATGGGGCCATCGTAGATCACCTTGTCGTTAGGCGCGATTTGTTCCTGGATGAACTCGGCGGCGTCGGCCAACGAAAAATAGGGAGCCATCCGGGCCACGCCATCCATCATGCTGAAGCCAATCGGAACCATGGCCGCCGCGAGAGCCGTGAGGGCGAGGCGCGGGCGTTCCCGCCACAGAAACCAGAGAGCGATCCCAGAGAAAAGCACGAGCGCGAGCCCGACCGCGACGAACATCGAGCGGAAGCTGAGCCAGGTCGACATGGGGATGTCCATCATGGTGCGCCAGGCTGTGGAACGACCGGCGGTCGTGCCCCACTGCCCGTTGGCATTTTGCAAAAGCTCGGGCAACCGCCAGGCGATGAAACCGGCGACAAGGCCGACCGTGAGCACCGCGCCCACCCCGAGCAACCGGGTCCAGCGCGGCATCCGCTCCCAGGCGGTCGCCGCGAAAATCGCGAATCCGCCCCACATGCTCATCGAATAATAATCCTGCCGCTGCCCGATCAAGAAGAGCGGGATAAAAACGACCGCCATCCAGCAGAGCGGCAGGGCATCGGCGAACTCGATCTCCCGCGGACGAAAAACGCGTCGCCAGGCAAGGAGAACGCCGGGCAAAATTGCGAACGACCACGGGAACCACCAGGCCAGGTGAAGCCCGAGAAAAATTCGCCGCGGGACGCTGTCGTAGCTGTGGGCGGGATCGGCTTCGCCCGCCAGATGGATGAGCCATTCCCGCGCGGTGAATTGCGCGATAAAACCGGGATGCCGGAATTCCAGCCAGACATGCCAGGGCGCGGCGAGGAGGAGAAAAATGAGGATGCCATCCCAGCGCAAGAGCTCGCGAAAGCGGATGCGCGCTTCCCGATAAAAACAGGAGAGCAGAATCAGAATCGCGCCCGGATAGAGGAGCCCGTGCAGGCTTTTCGTCATGCAGGCCAACGCGGTCAGAATCCAAAAACCAATGAACCAGCCGCGCCGGCCCTGCCGCCGTTCATAGCCGCGAATCGCGCAATAAATCGCGCCCGCGATCCAGACGCTGAAAAGCGGCTCGGGCATGAGGATGCGGAAGAAAATGAAAGTCCCGGCAGAGCTGAGATGGATCAGCCCGGCGAGAAACCCGCGCCAAGGCCCGCCCAGCCGGTCGCCGATGAGAAAAGTAAGCGCGACCGCGGCGACGGTCGCGAGGGCGAGCGGGAGACGCGCGGCTCCTGTCGTTAGGCCAAAGGCTTTGAGGGAAACGGCAATCGCCCAGTAAAGCAGGGGCGGTTTTTGCGGACGCGGAATGCCGTCGTTCGTGGGCGTGAGCCATTCGTGCGACTCGAGCATCTCACGCGCGGCGCCGGCATATTGGCCGTCGGTTTCATTGTAGAGATCGCCCCAGCCGATGGTCGCGACATGTAGGAGCGCGGCGAGAAGCAGCAGGAAGATGAAGAGCCCGCGGCGGATCGGCGGCGGCTCCAGCGCCGGCGGATCCAAAAAAACTTCGTCGAGGCTGAGGGCAGGATTGCCGGAAGACATTGATCGTTAGGCTACTCGTTTCAGTGGAATTGTCTGCCGCTGAATTCCTAGCGGCGCGCCGGGCCCGGCTCCAGCCCGCGGTAGCATTCCCACGTTTCCGGAAGCCGGAGGAGTTTTGCTTCCGGCATTTGCACGAGCGCCAGCATTTGGCGGCTCTCCGCGATGAGCGTCTCATCTTCCACTCGCCGAATCTCAAACCCGCACCAGAAACGGACCCGCTCCAGGCGGTCGAGCCAGCCGTCAATTCGCAGGCGGTCGCCCAGCCTGGCGCCTCGGCGATAATCGATTTCCGTCCGAACGACGACCGGATATCGCTGGGTGGCGGCCATTTCGGTCAGCTTCATCCCCAACTTTTCCGCGAGGAGAGTGCGGGCGATCTCAATAAAACGGAGGTAGGCGATATTGTGCACGACGCCGCCCACATCGGTGTCGAAGAACATGACCTGCACTTCGGTTTGAATGCGCGGCGCTGTTTCGGTCATCGCGGTTCATCTTTCCGAATCGCCGCGGGAAAGCAATCTCGCAGAGATGCTTTGGCCGGGGGAAATAATCTGATTCTTCTAAAGCCGGACAAGATCCAGCAGGAACTGGCACCAGAGGTAGACCATTCCGCGCCACGAATACTTGATCTCGCCGCCCGCCGTCTGCATGAGCACTCCGGCCTTCAGATTGTGCGCGATTTGGTCGCGCAGATCGTTTTCGATTTCCTGCTGAATCTGATCTTCATCGAGCGGGTCGATGAGATTGGTCTCGACGGCGTTGTCGCGCAGGAAGGCCTTATGGCTGTGATAGAGCTGCCAGAATGACTGGTCGGGTCGCTGGCGGTTGATCCGAAATTGCGGGGTTAACTTGAGGCCGTAGGAGAGCGGGTAATTCCAGGTCGTCCAGATGGTGCCGTCGTTGGCGCGGGAGGAAATGCGCAAATAATAAAAGGAGAGATCGTTTTGTTCGTTCAGGCAGATGGTGGCCTGGGCGCGGTCTTCTTCCTTGTAAAAAAGCCGGAAGAATTGCCGGTAATCTTCCCAGTCCCAGCCCGCGTCGCTGAGGTGAGTAAAGCCTTCGCTCTCGATCTGGCCGGTGATTTCATCGAGAGTCGGGAAGACTTCTTCGGAGGGCGGGCTTTTGGGGCGGAGGGTTTTCTCGGCCGGAAGGCGAAGAGCGCGGATGCGGGTGAGGATTTCCAGCCAGGGCAAAAAGAGCCAGCTGAGCGCGCTCAGGAGTCCGAGAATCCAGCTCCCGGTGATGTAGTAGATGGCGAGAAAGGAGGCGGTCAGGATGCCAAAAGCGCCGATCTTCTGTGAGATCGAGGACTGGTAGCTGCGCATGGCGACGCTGAGCACAGCGACGCCGAGGGTAATGAAAAGCCCAAATAGCATTTAGGGGACGATAGCGTGCTCGCGCAGGAATTTCTCCAATTGGGCGGTGTCGAAATTCGCAAGCACTTCTTCCCCGGCGACAAGCGTGGGCACGTAGGTCTGGTCGCTCAGCCCCTTCATTTCCTCATAAGCGACGCGGTCCTCGCCCACATCGATCTCCGTAAACTTATAGCCGCGCTCGGTGAGATATTCCTTGGCATCGATGCACCAGGAGCACCATTCGCGGCTGAAGAGTCGGATGTCGGTCGGCACGGGGGGAATAAACAAATTCCGCAATGGGCGTCAATCTCTCCTTCTCTTTCTCGTGCTCGTGCTCGTGCTCGTGATCGT
>JACCZO010000357.1 GCA_013695925.1 Chthoniobacterales bacterium | reverse complement strand
TGCGACATCGTCTTCGGTTCGCGCGCGCTCGACCGCAGCCTGATCGGAAGTCGGCAACCGTGGCGTCGCGAGCAGGGCGGGAAGGTTTTCAACGCGCTTGTCCGTCTTACGACCGGGCTGCCTTTCTCCGACACGCAGTGCGGCTTTAAAGCATTTCGGATGGAGGCGGCGCGGCCAATCATTGAGCAGGCGCAGATCGATGGCTTTGGTTTCGACGTCGAGCTGCTTTTCCTCGCGCGCCGCGCCGGCCTGCGCATGCTCGAGGTGCCGGTGCGCTGGGATCACAACGAGGGAAGCAAGGTCCGTATCGTGCGCGACAGCTTGCGCATGTTTTCGGAAGTGATGAGTTTGCGCAAACGCGTCCCCCGCACCGCGGACCGTACTGTCCCGGCGGGCGCAGCCCGCTGAGAGCGCGGCCGCCATCAATCCCAAGCGTGAAATTCTCTTCTAAACAGTTCGTTAAGCTGTTCCTGCGCTTGTTCCTCTGTGCCGCCGTGACCGGGATGGAGGCGCAGGAAATTCGCCGCGCCCTCCCGGTTGAGCCGACGGCAGCGCCGGCGCCGCAGATGGCCCCAAACGTCGCGCCGCAGCAGCCGCCATCCGCACTCGGGCCCGCGACCCAGGCGCCGGCTTTCTCGCCGCCGGCGAACGTCTCGAGTGTGCCGGCCGGTCCCGCCGGAGTTAATGACACCGCGCGATTCCTTGCCGGGCTCCCGGTTTCCGAAGGTTCACCTCTGGCCTCGTTCACCCGCGACCCGGCCTGGCAACAGCACGCGATTTTTTTCGATGAAGCCTGGGCGAAACTGGCCGCGCGCCAATTCACCGGTATCCGCGAATGGGAAGTGAATTACCTGCCCGACGCGACCCAGCCGCTCCCGGTCGTCTTTTACATGTTTAGCGGCCCGGATTTTCTCTACGCCCACCAGTTTTTCCCCAACGCCAGCACCTACATCCTCGCCGGAACCGAACCCATCGGGCCGCTCCCCGATGTCCTGCGCTTCGGCGGACCGGCGCTCGGACCGGTCCTGCAAAATCTTCAGAAATCTCTCAACAACGTCCTCAGCTTTTCGTTCTTCATCACCAAGGACATGAAGACCGACCTGAAACGCGAGGAGTTGAAGGGGACGCTCCCGATCTTTTACGTCTTTCTCGCCCGGGCGGGGAAAACGATCACCGACATTAGCTTGATCACTCTCGACAAAAGCGGGCAGCCGCATCCCGCTTCGCCTAACGAAAAGTCAACGAGCCTTACTCCTGGTGTCCGGATCACTTTTGCGAACGCGCCGGGTGGAGCGGAGCAGACCCTCTATTATTTCACGACCGATCTTTCCAACGAAGGGATTCGGAGCCAGCCCGGTTTCCTGAAATTCTGCGAGGCCCAGGGGACCGGCGGAAGCCTGCTCAAGTCCGCCTCCTACCTCATGTTTGAAAACGGCTTCAGCAGGGTGCGCGATTTTCTCCTCCAGCGAAGCAAGGCGATCGTGCAGGACGACTCCGGCATCCCGATCTCGGCTTTTGACCCGGGCCGTTGGCTCCTGCGCTACTTCGGCAGCTATGCCGGGCCGATCGAGCTCTTCAAGCAGTATTACCAACCGCAGTTATACGGTCTCTACCAGCAGAGCAACCCGGCCCCGCTTAGCTTTGGCATCGGTTACCGCTGGAACCCGCGCCAGTCCACCCTCATCGTCGCGACCTTGCGGGGCGGCGACTTTGTTGCGCCCATGCCGGCGGTGGAGATTCCCCCGCCGCCCACCGCGCCGCCGCCGCCACGGGTGGCCACGCCGGACCCCCGGGTGTATCGCCCGAAGAAGCCGTTTTCTCCCTGACGCGGTCTACGCCCCGCGGCGCAGCAGCCAGCTAGTGCAGCGCAACGCTGAAATCAGATACAGCGTGGGCAGCCTTTCTGGGGAGCGCACGCGCCTCGCGTGCTGGTGGCGGCGCCCTCGCCGCAACCGCCCTCGGCAATCACGCTTAAACTCATCCCGGGATCTCCCGTCTCGAAGTTCGCGATGACGATGGCGTCATCGCCGGCACGCGAGGGCGCGTGCGCTCCCCAGCCTGCCACGACCTGACCTCAACTCTGTAGCCCGTTCATCCGTTACGTTGCACTAGACTCGCTCGGCGTGATCCTGGAACATTCGCCGCGCCCCGCGGGCGAGAAACGCGACCACGACAACGCTCACGAGAGACCCCGCGATCGAGCGCACGACAAACCAGCCATAAAGCTGGAGCACGACGACCAAGCCGATCATCGCCACCACCGCAAACCGGCTCCGGCGAAAGATCCCGAAAGCGAGCGCTGCGGAAATGGCCGCTACGATGAGGCTAAACCCCACGGTGATCGCGGTCACGAGAGGCGTATGCTGGAGCCACTGCTGATTGACAAACTCGCGGTTGACCAAGCCGCTGTTCCCCGGCTGGCGATAAAGGAAACTGGAGCAGCGCGAGCAGACCCGTCACGAGCGAGACGACGCCGTAAACGATCGCGGCGTAGCCGGCGTGAGGCACGCCTTTGTCGGTGTAGTCGTAGAGAGAAGTCGTTCGGCGTTCGGATGGTTCGTTCATGGGACAAGCATCTCTTTTGTTGGGCGGAAACTCGGTTGGGGCCGACAAGCATCACCAGAATGAGCCGCCCAACCTTTTCTGGGAATAAAATCTACTCAAAACTCTTGCCAGATGACCTCAGATGTATGGTTAGGTCTTGGCTTCGCGTCGCAGTGCTGATATGGCATAGCTGACTCCGGTGAGAATGAACGCCCACGAGATGAAGGCGACAAGGAGCATCTGCAAAAACGCACCGCCCGGGCCGCTCCAACCGAATAGATGGCGAAACAAGGGACACGCGGAATAGCCGAATGGTGCACTGAACGCGTAGCCTGGGCTCATGTACACGGTATCGAGAGCGCGCCACCACGAGCCGTCTGAGGATGCCGCGAGGTAAGCGACCGCAACCGCTGCTGACGCGAGCAGACCCACTCCAGCTGATATCGCAAAACGGAAAAGTCGCCGCATAGACCTACCAGATACTATACGAAACAAACATTCGCCTATTTCGGTCGCTTCCGAGCTAAGTGGAGTCGTAAAAGGAAAGTGGACCGAGTATGCGGGCCAAGAGTCAATGGAGACAAGGCTTTTGTTCGGTCTTTCACCTGCCGACGTCATCCCTTGGCTGCCTCTTTTTATCGCGGGCCGGGGCGGCGCGGCTGCTCGCCGAAAATAGAATTCCACTTTGCGGCGACCTGGCTACCGTGGCGGCCATGAGCACCCGTATTTTCTTGATCAGGCATGGCGCAACCGTTCTGACCGCGGAGGATCGTTTCGCGGGGGCGACCGATGTGGAACTGTCGGATGAAGGGCGCGGGCAGGCGAGCCGGCTGGCGCAACGGCTGAGCACGGAAAAGGTGACGGCGGTTTACGCGTCGCCGCTCAGTCGCACGGTGGAGACGGCCGGCATCATCGCCCGGCCGCACGGTCTCGAGATCGTGAAACGGGATGGGTTACGCGAAATTTCGCACGGGCGCTGGGAGCAGATGACCCGGCAGGAAGTAGACAAAAAATATCCCGAGGAAGCGGCGGCCTGGGAGGAAGATCCCTACACTTTTGCCCCCGAGGGCGGAGAGAGCGGGCTGGCGGTGACGGCGCGCGCGCTCCCCGTTCTGATCGAGATCGTCAGGGCGCATCGCGGGGGAGCGATCGCGGTCGTGTCGCACAAGGCAACCATTCGGCTCCTCCTGAGCTCCCTGCTCGGGTTCGATCCGCGTCGTTATCGCGACAACCTCGATCAAAGCCCGGCCGCGCTGAACATCGTCGATTTCAAAGACCCGGCTCATGCCCGGCTGACGCTTTTCAATTCGACCTCGCACTACAGCACGGCGGACCATGCGGTGCCCTCGGTGCCGACGGCGCGCCTCTCGAAGTGGTGGGACAGGGAGGAGAAGTAAGAAGTTAGAAGGATGAAGGATGAAGGATGAAAACTGAAAGATGAAAGATGAAAGAAGCCTCCGAAGGCGGGCAGGAACTTCATCCTTCATCCTTCCGCCTTCATCCTTCTCCCCTTTCCCGTCAGCTCGGCCTTTTCGGCACCACCATGGCCGTGATGGGCGGGATCATTGGCGCCGGAATTTTCATCAATCCCTACCTCGTGGCGGAACGGGTCCATACCGCGCCGCTCATCCTCGGGGCCTGGATCGCCGGCGGCCTGATCGCGCTCGCCGGCGGTTTTATTTATGCCGAGCTGGCGGCGCGGATGCCGGTCGTGGGCGGCCAGTACGCCTACCTGCGCGAGGCGCTTCATCCGGCGGTCGCGTTTACCTACGGGTGGGTGCTTCTTCTCGTCATCCAGACCGGCGGGATGGCGGCGGTGGCGGTGACTTTTGCCCGCTATTTTCTCGAGCTAACGCAATGGCCGGTGGGCGCTTCGTTCGTCGCGGCGGGTGCGCTGGGATTGCTGACCGCCATTAACTGCCTCGGCGTGCGCGCTGGCAGTCGCTTGCAGTCCATGCTCACGCTGACCGCCATCGGTGCGATCGCGCTCCTCGAAGCGGTCAGCATCTGGCGCGGCGGCGATTCGCAAATCGTGTGGCGCCCGCTGCTCGATCAACCGGCGTCGATGAATCTGGTGCTCGCCTTCGGCGCGGCCATGACGCCGGTGCTTTTCGCCTATGGCGGCTGGCAGACGACGAGTTTTCTCGGCGGCGAAGTGCGCGACCCGCGCCGGACTCTGCCGCGCGGGTTGATCCTCGGCGTTCTCGGTGTGATCGCGGTTTATGTCTCGGTCAATTTCGTTTACCTCCGCGTTCTTGGAGCGGAAGGCCTGGCGCACGCGACCACCCCAGCATCGTCCGTCATGCGCCAGCTTCTCGGCGCGCGCGGCGGGCAAATCATCGCGGCCGGGATCGCCATTTCGGCCTTCGGATTTCTCGCCCAATCGATGTTGACCGCGCCGCGGGTGTATTTCGCAATGGCGCAGGACGGCGTTTTTTTTCGCGGCGTGGCCTGGGTGCACCCGCGCAGCCGCGTGCCAGTGGTGGCGATCATTTTGCAGGGAGCGTGGGCGATCGTGATCGCGCTCGCCGGGACTTACGCGCAGGTGGTGAATTACGTCATCGCGATGGATTGCATTTTCTTTGGCCTGACCGCGGTCTGTCTATTCGTCCTGCGACGGCGGGAAAGTGCGCCGGCCACTTACCGGGTGCCGGGTCATCCCTGGACGACGCTCCTCTTCATCGCGGCGCAATGGCTCATCGTGCTCAGCACTTTTGCGCACGATCCGAAGCGCGCCTTCATCGGGCTCGGCATCGCGCTCGCTGGTTTGCCGGTTTACTTTTGGTGGCAAAGCCGAGACCCCATTGCCCGCGACGCTCGATAGTTGCTTTTGGAGTTCGCAGGAGGAATTATCCATCTGTGAGCCTCGCTGAGATCAAGCAAGCGATCGGCCAATTGCGGCCGGAAGAGCGAACGGCCTTAACCGCGTTTCTTGTCCAACAAGATAACGCCGCCTGGGATCAGCAAATCCAAGAGGATGCGGCGGCAGGCAGGCTGGACCATCTCTTCGAAGAGGCGGATGAAGAACGGGGCGACCAAGGGCTGCGAGACTGGCCCACCCGTTGAAATCCAGGGCAACGAAGCGTTTTTGGAAACTTTTTGGCGCGCTGCCGCCGCACGTGCAAAAGCTCGCCCAAAAGAACTACGAGCTTTGGCAAGCGGATCGGAACCACCCGTCACTTGGCTTCAAGAAACTCAAAGGTGGAAAAAGCGATCGGTTTTCAATTTCGCGTGGGTGATCATCATCGAGCACTCGGTCGAGTTGCGGACGATACGATTGAGTGGGTCTGGATTGGATCGCACGAGGAGTATAACAAGTTGTGAGCATCGTTACGCAGAGCAAGCGCAAACGCTCGGCCTACATGGAGTGGGCCAAGACTCGTTCGACCGCGCCCTTCAATCTCGCGACCAGCGGCCTAACGAATGTAACGCTGGGGGAATTCCCCCTGCAAGTGGAGGAGCTGGAGATCACCGGCGGCGGCTACGGCTACGGGCCGTTGCTGGAGCGGATCGCGCGCCACGCCGGCGCGCCGGTCGAGTGCATCGTGACCGCGGAAGGAACCTCGATGGCAAATCACCTCGCGTGCGCCGCCCTCCTCGAGCCGGGCGACGAGGTGGTGATCGAAGAACCGACCTACGGCCTGCTCCTCGATCTCGCGCATTATCTCGGTGCCCGGGTGCGGCGCGTCGCGCGCCGTCTCGAAAATAACTTCGATCTCTCGCTCTCCGAAATGGAAGAGGCGATCACGCCCGCCACCCGGCTGGTGGTATTGAGCAACCTGCATAACCCGACGGGCGCTCTGATCCCGATCGAGACGCTGCGCGCGATCGGCGAAACTGCCTGGCGAGTGGGCGCCCGGGTCCTGGTCGATGAGGTTTATCTCGAGATGCTCTTCGGTCCTGGTGCGCGGACTGCCGGTGCTTTTTCGTTAGGCGAAAATTTCGTTGTGACAAGCAGCCTGACAAAAGCCTACGGCCTGAGCGGCCTGCGCTGCGGCTGGATCCTGGCGGCGCCGGAGCTGGCCAGCCGCATCTGGCGGCTGAACGATCTCTTCGCCGCGACCCCGGCGCACCCCGTCGAGCGCATGTCGGTTATGGCGTTTGATCACCTCGCGGAGTTTCGCGAGCGCGCCCGTGACCTCCTCGCCGCCAATCGTCCGCTCGTCGAAGTGTTCCTCGATTCGCGCTCCGACCTGGAATGCTTTCGCCCGGCCGCCGGGACGGTCTTCTTCCCGCGCCTGTCGCAGGGCGACCCGGAGGCGTTTTTCAAACTGCTGCGCGAGAAATACGAGACCTCGGTCGTGCCCGGAGCGTTTTTCGAAGCGCCTCGCCATTTCCGGATCGGGATTGGCGGGGAGACGGCGGCCTTG
>JACCZO010000334.1 GCA_013695925.1 Chthoniobacterales bacterium | reverse complement strand
CTATTATCTCCAGTATGAGGTTTTCCAGATGATCCTCGACGCGCGCGCTTCGGAACATAGCGCGCGCATGGTCGCGATGAAGAACGCGACCGACAACGCGAATCAGTTCATCAAGGATCTCACTCTGGAGTACAACAAGATGCGGCAAGCCAGCATCACGACTGAATTGCTCGAAATCGCGACTGCCCAGATGGCGGTCGGCGGCTAGTGCGTCTTCGCAGCGACAAAAAAATAACGACCGTCCCCCTCGCGAGGACGGCACCAGGCCAAAGTTAGGGTCGGCTTTTTGCCTGGCGCGCGCATTGAGTTCGGCCGCGCGGTCGCCCGACCTGGAGCTCGATCCGGCCTGAAGAGGCATCGGCGGCCGGGCATGGGATGAGAAAGAAACCGCCGTCTCGCAGCGTTATCTCGAACTGGAGCAGGAATGCATCCCTGCTGCCCGAGGAAGAAGCGCTCCGGAGCCCGGCCGCGAACCAATTAGTTCGGCACTGACGCCGTTGCCATTCTAGTGGCAGACGGTCCCGCTGCGATCGATCGTCCAAATTCTTCGCTTCGCGACTTGTCGGGAGACGCAACTTCGTTACCTTGGGGCTCCCGCGCGCTGGGCTCACTCGATTTTCGAATCTCGATTGGCGATTTTCGATCGGAGCGGCCGACCGTCTCTTGTTGGTCACCCGGCGCGTTTCCCAGAGCGAGAATCCGAAAGCCGAAAAATCCCAAGCATGAATACTGGAAATATTGTTCAAGTGATCGGTCCTGTCGTGGACGTGGACTTCGCCGACGCCGGCAAGCTGCCCGGCATCTACAACGCGCTCGAGATCGAGTACGAAGTGAACGGCAATCCCACCAAGCTTACCCTCGAAGTGCAGCAGCACCTCGGTGAAAAATGGGTGCGCTCGATCGCGATGTCTTCGACCGAGGGCCTCAAGCGCGGGATGCCGGTGACCGATACCGGCGGCCCGATCACCGTCCCGGTGGGCGAGGGGACGTTAGGCCGCATTTTTAACGTCACCGGGGACCCGGTCGATAATCGCGGGCCGGTTTCGTTCACGAAGCGTTACCCGATTCACCGCAAAGCGCCGGAGCTGACCGAGCAGGATGTGCAGGCGAATATTCTCGAGACCGGCATCAAGGTCATCGATCTCATCTGTCCCTTCACCAAGGGCGGCAAGGTCGGCGCGTTCGGCGGCGCCGGCGTCGGCAAAACGGTCGTCATCCTCGAGCTGATCAACAACATCGCGAAGAACCACGGCGGTTTCTCCGTCTTCGCCGGGGTGGGCGAACGCTCGCGTGAGGGGAACGATCTTTACACTGAGATGAGCGAGGCGGGCGTCATCGACCAGAAAGACCTGAGCAAATCGAAGGTCGCGCTGGTTTACGGCCAGATGAACGAGCCTCCCGGCGCGCGTCTCCGCGTCGCGCTTAGCGCGCTCGCCATGACGGAATACTTCCGCGACGAACGCAACCAGGACGTGCTCCTTTTCATCGACAACATCTTTCGGTTCTCGCAGGCCGGCGCGGAAGTGTCGGCATTGTTAGGCAGAACCCCGAGCGCGGTCGGTTACCAGCCGACGCTCGCGGCCGAGATGGGCGATCTCCAAGAACGCATCACCTCGACCAACAAAGGCTCGATCACTTCGGTGCAGGCGGTTTACGTGCCGGCGGACGATCTGACCGATCCGGCGCCGGCGAATACTTTCGCGCACCTCGATTCGACCATCGTGCTGGAGCGCTCCATCGCTGAGCTTGGAATCTATCCGGCGGTGGACCCGCTCGCTTCTACCTCGAAGGCGCTCGCGCCTGAGATCGTCGGCGAAGAGCATTACAACGTCGCCCGCGGCGTGCAGAAAGTGCTCCAGCGCTACAAAGATTTGCAGGACATCATCGCCATTCTCGGCATGGACGAGCTCAGCCCGGAAGACAAGTTGACCGTCTTCCGCGCGCGCAAGATTCAGCGGTTCCTCAGCCAGCCGTTCCACGTCGCCGAAGTCTTCACCGGCACCTCGGGTCAATATGTTTCGATTGCCGAAACCGTTCGCGGCTTCAAAGAAATCCTCGACGGCAAACATGATGATGTCGCCGAACAGAATTTCTACATGAAGGGCGGCATCGACATGATCAAGGAATAGCGATGGCGAAGACTCTTCGCTTGGAAATCGTGACCCCGGAGGCGAAAGCCTACTCCGAGGACGTGGAGATGGTCGTGCTTCCCGGCACGGACGGCGAGCTCGGCGTTTATCCGCAGCACGTCCCGGTTTTGACCACGCTCAAGCCCGGCGAGCTGCGGGTTTTCAAGGGCGGCAAGGAAACTTCTCTGGCCGTCGGTGAAGGCTTTGCCGAGATCACCGGCGACGCGATTTCTGTCCTGACCGATATGGCGCTGGAATCGACCGCGATCGATGAAGGCGCGGCGGAGGCCGCCGTGGCGCGCGCGCAGGCGGCGATGAAAGACG
>JACCZO010000325.1 GCA_013695925.1 Chthoniobacterales bacterium | reverse complement strand
CCTCTTGCGTGCGCACATCCGATTATGAACGACTTCACCTTCACCAAATGAGCACGATCAACGCCGAATCCGCCGTCCGGGAACGCTACGCCGCCGGAGCCAAAGCCGCCGAGGCGAAGCTCTGCTGCCCGGTCGAGTACAATCCCGAATATCTCAAAGTCATCCCGCAGGAGGTGATCGAGCGCGATTACGGCTGCGGCGACCCGAGCAAATATCTCCGCGCCGGCGAGACGGTGCTCGATCTCGGCAGCGGCACGGGCAAGATCTGTTTCATCGCGGCGCAAGTGGTCGGGCCTGGCGGTAAAGTGATCGGCATCGACATGACGGATGAAATGCTCGGCGTCGCCCGGACCAACGCGCCGATCGTGGCGGCGCGGATCGGTTACAAGAACGTTGAGTTCCGCAAAGGGCGAATCCAGGATCTCGCGCTCGACCTCGAGAAACTTGATGCCGAGCTGCAGGCGCGGCCGATCACCGATGCCGCGTCCTTCATGCGCGCCGACGAGCTCGCCCAGGAATTGCGGGTCAAACATCCGCTCGTCGCGACCGACTCGGTCGACGTCGTCGTCTCCAATTGCGTGCTCAACCTGGTCGAGCCGAAATCGAAGCGGCAACTGTTCGAGGAAATCTTTCGCGTCCTGAAAAAAGGCGGGCGCGCCGTCATCTCCGACATCGTGTCGGACGAAGAAGTACCGGAACATTTGCAGACCGATCCCGAACTCTGGAGCGGCTGCATTTCGGGCGCGTTGACCGAGGAAGGATTTCTTCAGGCCTTCAGCGACGCCGGGTTTTACGGAATCCAAATCCTGAAGCGCGACGAGCAGCCGTGGCAGACGGTCGAAGGTTTCGAATTCCGCTCCCTCACGATCGAGGCTTTCAAGGGCAAGCAGGGCCCCTGCTTCGAACGCAACCAGGCGGTGATCTATCGCGGCCCTTTCCGCGAAGTGCTGGACGACGACAACCACCGCATGGAGCGCGGCATTCGCTACGCCGTTTGCGACAAGACCTACAATCTCTACCGCAAGGCGCCTTATCGGGAGTTTTTCGATTTCGTCGAGCCACTGACCGACATTCCGTTAGGCGAAGCGAAACCTTTTGACTGCGCGCATACCGCTCGGCGTCATCCGAAAGAGACCAAGGGCCAGGATTACAAAGTGACCACCGAAGCGAGTAGTTGCTGCGACGGCGGGAGCTGCTGTTAGGCAAGGAGCGGCGGTTTCTAACCGCCGTGGGCGCTTATAAAGCGCCCTTCCTTGAGCGGGCTACCATGACTGAAACGATCAGAGCAACACGCCCGGAGCCGCCGCCGCATGTCAGCGCGGAAATCGAGGTCGCGCACACCCCACTCCCGAAGTGGGCGATCGGCGAATTCTTCGGCACGTTTCTGCTGGTCTTTTTCGGCTGCGGGAGCATTTGCGCCGCGGTGGCGACCGGCGCACAGATCGGCATTTTCCAGGTCGCGATTGTTTGGGGAATCGGGATCGCGACCGCGATTTATCTTACCGGCTCGCTCACCAGCGCGCACCTGAATCCCGCGGTGACGATCGCCTCGGCCGCGTGGTCGCGTTTTCCCGTCCGGTTGGTCGTTCCCTGTATCCTGGTTCAGATGCTGGGGGCGTTCGCCGCCGCTGCCCTGCTCTTCTCCATCTTTAGCGACGCGATTGCCGCCTATGAAGCGAAACATGGCATCACCCGCGGCGCGCAAGGCAGCGAGGCCACCGCGATGGTTTTCGGCGAATATTTCCCAAACCCCGGCGGCAAAGCGCTCACCGAAGCAGCGCGCGATCTGGCCCCGCGAATTTTTTCTTCCTTCGCCAGCTGGCGCAGCGTGCCCTTCACCACTAACGGCACGGGCTGGCTGACGGTTTACATCATCGCGCCGATCGTCGGGGGATTGTTAGGCGGAGGAATTTATCGCGTCTTCTTTCGCCCGGGTTACCGCCTATGATCGCGCTCGCCCTCTTTCTCCCAGCCTGCTTCCTCGCCTACGCCAACGGCGCGAATGACAACTTCAAGGGCGTAGCCTCCCTCTACGGCTGCAAGGCTGCGAGCTACCGCACCGCCATCGCCTGGGCCACGGCCACCACCTTTGCGGGATCGATCACGGCTATTTTCATCGCCCAGGCGTTGCTGAAAAAATTCTCCGGCAAAGGGCTCGTGCCCGACGCCATCGTCGGGTCTGCGCCGTTCCTGCTCGCGGTCGCGATCGGCGCCGCCCTCACCGTCATTTTCGCGACTCGTCTCGGATTTCCCATTTCCACCACCCATAGCCTGACGGGCGCGCTCCTCGGCGGCGGCTTGATTGCAGTCGGCGGAGCGGTGAATGTTTCCGCGCTCGGCAAGGCCTTCATCCTGCCGCTGCTCCTCGGCCCGGTTCTCGCGATCCTGCTCGGCAGCCTGCTCTATTTCTTCCTGCGCGGAGCGCGGCTCGCCTTCGGTATAAAAAAGGAGTGGTGCATCTGCGTCGGGTGCGAGGAACGAGTGGTCGCGCAACCTCAGCCCGGCTCGATCCTGGCGCTGCGCTTCGTGCCCGCGCCGAGCCTGACCGTGGACGAAATGGAAAACTGCCAGGAACGCTATGCCGGCTCGATGCTCGGCCTCGGATCGCAGCAGATCATGGATGGCGCGCATTTTCTTAGCGCCGGGGTGGTGAGTTTCGCCCGCGGCTTGAACGACACGCCGAAAATTGTCGCTCTGCTTCTCCTCTTTCCGGCCCTCGATTTGCGCTGGGGCTTTTTCGCGGTTGCAGTCACCATGGCGGTCGGCGGGCTGCTTCATTCCCGGCGCATCGCCGAAACGATGAGCCACAAGATCACGACGATGAATCACGGCCAGGGGTTCTCGGCCAATCTGGCCACGGGCATTCTCGTTATCCTGGCCAGCCTCTTTGGCCTGCCGGTGTCCACCACTCATGTCTCGGTCGGCTCGCTCTTTGGGATTGGACTCGCGACCGGCCAGGCTAATCCTGGAGTCATGCGCAACATCGCGCTCTCGTGGATTATTACCCTGCCCTGTGCGGCGCTGCTCAGCGCCCTGGCGTATGCTCTCCTCCGCCAGCTATGAACCTCACGGCCGATAACAGTTTCGCGCGCAAGCTAAACGAGCACTCGCTTCCGCTGCGCCACACGCGGACGGAGATTTTGCAGGTCAACGTCGGCAAACTCTGCAACCTCACCTGCATTCACTGCCACGTGAACGCCGGTCCGAAGCGGAAGGAGATCATGACCCGCGCGACGATCGACCGGGTGATTGATTGGCTGGCCAAGACCGACATCCCGACCGTCGACCTGACCGGCGGTGCGCCGGAGATGATTCCCGACTTCAAATATTTCGTCGAGCGCCTGAAAGCGCTCAGCCTGCCGCGCCACATCATCGACCGCTGCAACCTAACGATCCTGCTCGAACCTGGCTTTGAGGATTACGCGGAATTTCTCGCCCGCCACCAGATCGAGATCATCGCCTCGATGCCGTGCTATTCGCCGGAGAACGTTAACGCCCAGCGCGGCGACGGCGTTTTCGACGGCAGCATCAAGGGCCTGCAACTCTTGAATTCGTTAGGCTACGGGAGCGACCCAGCGCTACCCTTGCACCTCGTCTACAATCCCAACGGCGCCTTTCTCCCCGGCCCGCAGGCGAAACTGGAAGCGGATTACAAGCGCGAGCTGCAAGACCATTTCGGAATCGTCTTCAATCAGCTCTTCACCATCACCAACCTGCCGGTTTCGCGCTTTGCCTCCTGGCTAAAAAATAACGGCCAGCTCGCCGATTACATGGCGCTCCTGAACGACGCCTTCAATCCCGCGACCGTGCACGGCTTGATGTGCCGCAACACGATCAACGTCAGCTGGCAGGGCGAAGTCTTCGATTGCGATTTCAATCAGATGCTCAAGATGCAATGGCGCGAGCACGAGCGCGCCCTCAGCCTCTGGGACATCGACCCTAACGAAGTCGAAAATCGCGAAATCCAAACCGGCGAGCATTGCTTCGGCTGCACCGCCGGCGCCGGCTCCAGTTGCGGCGGCGCATTAGTGTAGCGGCGCCGCCGACAAATCCGGGGAGCGTACGCACCCTCGCGTGCCGCATTCGGCGCCTCGCCGAATGCTTTTCATTGTTCCGGAGGGCTTCGCGGCGAGGCGCCGCAAAGAGCACGCGAGGCGCGTGCGCTCCCCGGAGTCTGTCGCCACACTTTTTACAATACGGATGCGCGAGTGACTCTTCCGGCTCTTTTAGATATAGAAGCAGGGGTCGGATTCCAATGCTCAACTATTTCTGGATCATGTTCGGCGGCGCGCTCGGGACGGGGGCGCGGTTTTGGGCCTCAGGGCTGGTGGCGGAGCGGATGGGCGAGACGTTCCCGCTCGGGACGTTGTTCGTGAACGTGACCGGCTCGTTCATCATCGGTTTTTTCGCGACCATGACCGATCCGGACGGACCGTTTCTTGTCAGCCCGCGCGTGCGGCAATTCATCATGATCGGAATCCTGGGGGGCTATACCACCTTCTCTTCCTTTAGTCTGCAGACGCTCGAGCTCGCGCGGGAGGGCGACTGGCTGCGGGCCGGGCTCAACTCCGTCCTTTCCCTCGTCTGTTGCCTCGTCGCGGTCTGGCTTGGCCGGAGCGTGGCGCTGCTGTTACTTCCTCGTTAAATGCCTCGGAACGCTTGCCTGAAGCCACCACTTCGAATATTTTCCCCGCGATGACTCAACTGCTAAAACGCGCCTTCGCCGAAGCGTCAAAACTTCCCGATCCCGAACAGGACGCTTTCGCCTCACTTTTGCTTGCGGAACTCGACTCTAAGCGTCGGTGGGCACAGGCATTCGCGTCTACACAGGATCAGTTGGCCACCTTGGCAGACGAGGCGTTGCGGGAATTCGAAGCGGGCGAGACTCGTCCGATGGATTTGCGGCGTGACTTCCCGCACGACTAAACGCTTTCGCAAGCTGCTCGCTGCACTGCCACCGCCTGTTCAAAAACAGGCGAGTGAGGCGTATGGTACGTGGATGCGCGATCCGTGGCATCCCAGCTTGCAGTTCAAGCAAATTCAAGCGGTGAGACCGATCTTTTCGGCGCGTATTGGGCTGGACTGGCGGGCGGTCTGCGTTCGGTCCGAGGATTTTGCGTTGTGGTATTTTATCGGTTCCCACGCTGACTATGAGCGGCTCATTGCGACGCTTTAGGCAATGCAAGGACCGGCCAGCCGCCGCTGATCTGTTGCCTCGTTAGGCTATATCGTTATGAAACTTCCTGAAGACGCTCTCCTCCTCCGCATCTTTCTCGGCGAAAGCGATCGCTGGCACCATCAGCCGCTCTACGAAGCTATCGTCCTGAAAGCGAGGGAACTGCATCTGGCCGGCGCGACCGTCCTGCGCGGGCCGATGGGGTTTGGCGCAGCCAGCCGCATTCATACCGCCAAGATTCTCCGCCTCTCGATGGATTTGCCGATCGTGATCGAGATCGTTGATACGGAGGAAAAAGTGAAGACGCTCCTTCCCATCCTCGATGAGATGATGGGCGGCGGTCTCGTCACGCTGGAGAAAATCAAGGTCATCCATTATCGCGGCGGAGCGAAGGCGACGGAATCCGCCTAACGACTCCGGAGCGCTACGCGCGCCTAGCGGAAGTGGGCCGAGTCCTTCGAGAAATCCTGCTCAAGTTTGGCGCACATCAGTTCGCAGAGATCGAGAATCTGCTGGTCGGCGATGAAATAGAAAGCGTTCAGGCCCTGCTTGCGCCGGTCGACCATCCCGGCCTCCATCAGAATTCCGAGATGTTTCGAAACATTACCTTGGGTCAGGCCGGTCAGCTCCATCAGCGCGCTGACGTGCTGTTCCCCCTGCTCGAGGGCCATGAGCAGTTTGAGCCGGGCCGGCTCGCTCAGGACTTTGAAACGGCGGGCGACGAGCTGGAGACCGCGCTCGGATAATTTTTTGCGTTTAGCTGGGCGAGCCATGTGGCTTGAATACTACTATATCGTGATATAGTAACTACACTGAATTTCGCAACATCGCTCAAATTATGAAACTCGTAAATCTCACTCCCTACTGGCCGGTCTTCCTCGGCCTCCTCATCGGCGGCGGTCTCGGCGCTCTCCTCGGCTATTTCGGCCAGTGCACTTCCGGCACCTGCCCCCTCACCTCGACCTGGTGGCGCGGGGCGCTCTACGGCGGATTCATGGGTATTTTGTTCGGGCTTTCTTCCTCCGGCTCCCGGCCGCCGCAGGAGAAGCAGCTTCCGGCGGTTGGCGAAAGTGAAATGGCCCAACCACCGCCTGCTCCAGTCAATAAATGACTCGGGCTCGAAGAAAATCGCGCGGAATATTTCTTCCACAGCCGCAAATGATAGCCGCATCGCGATATAGAAATACAGCCGACGCCGGCAGACTGACCGGGTACGTCTCCACGCCCGGCGGGGAAAGAGCGATTCCGGTTAGACCACTGAAAAACCAAAATTAGAAGAAAAATACAGCATGGGACTCATTTTTGAACGCATCCAGACCGACGGCATCGCCGAGCTTTCTTATCTCGTCGGGGACGACAGCGAAGGCGTAGCGGCGGTTTTTGATCCGACGCCCGACGTCGAGAAATACCTTGAGCTGGCGCGGGAGAATAATCTTTCGATTACGCACATTTTCGAAACGCACATCCACGCCGACCTCATGAGCGGTGCGCGCGAGCTTTGCGCGCGAGTCGATTCCGCAAAAATTTTCGCCAGCCACGACGGCGGAGCACGTTATGGCTTTGAGACCGAGGCGGTCCGGGATGGCGATACTTTCACACTCGGGAGCACGGTCATCACCGCGCGCCATACTCCCGGCCACACGCCCGAGCATATGAGCTATGAACTCGCGGAGGAAGATCGGAAGAAGAAACCGTGGGGAGTGCTGACGGGTGATTCGCTTTTCGTCAGCTCGGCCGGCCGGCCCGATCTGCTGGGCTCGGGCCAGGCGAAGAAGTTGGCGAAACAGCAATTCCACACCCTGCGCGATTACTTTTTGCAGCTCCCCGACAGCGTCATGATCCATCCGGCGCACGGCGCGGGTTCGCCCTGCGGCGCAGATATTGGCGATCGCCTCCAAAGCACGATCGGCTATGAGCGCGACTCGAACCCGTTCCTGCAATTCGAGGATGTGAAAGAGTTCACCGATTACGCGTTGAGCACGGCGCCGCCGGTGCCGACCTACTATCCGCGGATGAAAAAGATCAACGCGAAAGGGCCCGAGATCGTCGGCAATCTGCCACGCGTTCCCGGTCTCCCGCCCAAAGCATTCAAGGAAGCGATCGCGGAGAAAGAGAATGTCCTCATCGACACCCGGACCATGCTCGGCTTCGGCGGCGGTCACATCCCCGGCGCGCTCAACATCGGTGGCTCGCCCATGCTTTCGATTTGGGCCGGCTGGCTGCTTGATCCGGCGAAGCCAATTCTGCTCGTGCTGGAAAAAGACAGCGGCTTGGAGAGCATCGTGAAATACTTTATTCGCACCGGTTACACCAATTTCGCCGGCTACCTCGTGGGCGGAATGAAGGCGTGGGACAACGCCGGTTTCGCGATCGAGCGTGTGCCGCAGATGAGCGTGCATGACCTGAAAAAGGCAAAGTCGAAAATGCAGATCTTCGATGTGCGCACGCCGGACGAATGGAAAGGCGGCCACATTCAGGGCGCGCATCATCTCTTTCTGCCCGAGCTTCGGAAAAAGGCGGCAAATTTTTCGAAGAAGAAACCAACCGCGGTTTATTGCGACAGCGGTTATCGTGCAAGCATCGGCACCAGCATTCTGAAACAGGAAGGCTTCACCGATGTGCGCAACGTGCCGGGGAGTTGGCAGGCCTGGAAAAAAGCGGGCTTCCAAGTGGAGGGGAAAATCAAAAAATGAGACGTCTTTTCGTTTACCTGCTCGTTCTCACGCCTTCGCTCGCGATGGCAGCGGAGCCCCGCGTCAACGCGCTCAATTTTCCTGGCCCGGCCTGGTCGCCCTATCTTGTCGGCGCGGGCATCGGCGTGTTAAGCTGGCTGACATTTTATTTTGCCGACAAGGCAATCGGCGCGTCGTCGTTTTATGCCACCGTGGCCGGCGCGCTCGGCCGGCTCTTTGCGCGGCGTCACACGGATTCGCTCGATTATTACAAGGAGAACCCGCCGAAGGTCGGTTGGGAAACGGTTCTGGTGCTGGCGACAATCGCCGGCGCGTTTATTGCCGCGGTCACCGGCGGCGAATTCACCGGTCGGTGGCTGCCACCCTTTTGGGTTGCGCGCTTCGGCCCTGACTCTCTCGCCTTGCACGGCGTCGTCGGATTTCTGGGCGGGATCCTGATGGCGTTTGGCGCGCGTTTCGCCGGCGGTTGCACGAGCGGTCACGGGATTAGCGGCGCCCTGCAATTGAACGTCGGCTCCTGGATCTCGGTCGTCTGTTTCTTTATCGGCGGCATCGCTGTCGCCATCCCGCTTTATCTTTTATGATTGATCCTGGTTCTGCCGTGAAAAAAGGAAGCGCCAAGCCGGAAGCGGCCGTTGCGCCGCCCGCGAAAATCTTCTTCGCCCTCGTCGCCGGGCTCATCTTCGGTTTCCTTCTCCAGAAAGGCGGCGCGGCGAAATTCAACATCCTGATCGGCCAACTGCTGCTGCAGGATTGGACGGTGGCGAAGATCATGCTGAGCGCGATCGTGGTTGGCATGCTCGGCATCTATCCGCTCCATCGCGCGGCCAAAGTAAACCTGCATCTCAAGCCAACCCGCCCCTTTGCCAACATCGTCGGCGGTCTCGTGTTCGGCGCTGGCTTTGCCCTTATTGGTTATTGCCCCGGCACCGCCGCGGCCGCGCTCGGCCAGGGTAACTGGGACGCGCTTTTCGGCATGACCGGCCTCGTCGTCGGCTCTTATATCTACGCGGAAATGTCCGGCTGGTTAAAAGGCGGCGCGCAAAAATGGGGCGACCTCGGCAAAATCACTTTGCCAGACGCGATCAAGGTTCCGCGCTTGCCCTTTGCCATCGGCTTCGCGCTCTTCCTCGCGGGCTGCCTCTTTGCGCTCGAGAAATTTACCGTTCGCTAATCTTATGCTCCAAAAAAACAGATTTATTCTCACCCTATGCGCGCTCCTGTTCGGAGCCTGCCTAACGACCTTCGCCGCCCCCGAAACCCCGCAGACCTCCCTGGCGGCTCCAGACTGGCAGTTAAAAAACCTCGAGGGCAAACCGGTCAAACTTTCCGACTTCAAGGGCAAAGTAGTGCTGTTGAATTTCTGGGCAACGTGGTGCCCCCCCTGCCGCGAGGAAATTCCCGACCTGGTTTCTTTGCAGCGGCAATACGCTGCGCGGGGCTTGGTCGTGCTCGGCATTTCGATGGATGAAGGCGGCCCGGCGCGGGTGGCCAGCTTTGCGAAAAGATTCGAAATCAATTACCCAATCGTGATGGGGGACGAAAAAACCTCCGCGGCCTATGGCGGGATTCAGGTCTTGCCGACGACTTTCATCATCGATCGCAAGGGGAACATCGTCGACGGCCTGCAGGGCGCGACCGATCGCGCGGGATTCGAAGAAAAGATCAAGCCGATCCTTTAAGCTTACTCTCCCGATGCGAACGGACCGCGATTTCGAGTCAGCGTCGCGCGGCAATCTCGTTCGGGCTCCGCGCGGATGATGATCCTGGCGCTGTTCCTCGCGCTCGGCATCGGCATCTCGCTCGGGCTGTTAGGCAGCGGCGGGTCGATCATCACCCTGCCGGTTTTGGTTTACGTAGCGAATGTGCCGGCGGCGGAGGCGGTCCCAATGTCCCTCGCCGTGGTCGGCGGGACCACGCTGGTGGCAAGTATTTTCAACGCCCGCTCCGGCCACATTCATGGCAAGGCGGCACTGCTTTTCAGCGCGACCGGGGTGATCGGCGCACTCGGCGGATCGCAACTCACGCCTCTCGTGAGCCAGCCCATTCTGCTACTGATTTTTGCCGGGCTCATGCTGGTGGTCGGGCTCCTCATGTTCAAGCCGCGCGCCGACCGCGGCCCCGACGCGAGGGCGGAGTGCCATTGGGTGAGCTGCACCGGGACCGGTTTGTGCGTCGGATTTCTGACCGGTTTCCTCGGCGTCGGCGGCGGCTTTCTCATTGTCCCGGCCCTGCTTTTCCTCGCTCGCGTCCCCTTGAAACGCGCCATCGCCACCTCGCTCGTCGTCATCACGGTCACCTCGGCCGCCGGTCTGATCGGGCATCTGCGTCGCACGCACTTCGATTGGAGCATGGCGAGGATGTTTCTCGCTCTCGCAGTCATTGGAATGCTGGCCGGGAGAAAATTCGCGAGTCATCTCGAGACCGAACGATTGCGCTACTGGTTCGCCGGGTTCGTCCTCGCGGTCGCCGTCTTCGTCCTCGCCGAGAATTGGAAAGTCTTTCGCTAACGAAAACCTCAACCACCAAAGAAAACATGAACAGACTAACGAAAACGATGATCGCCGCGGTCCTCCCGCAGACCGTGTTGAGCCAGGATGGCGTGCTATCGTCGAGGTGGAAGACCGAGTCCAAGAGGCCGCAGCAATTCAACTCCTCGCGTGATGCCCAAACCGATTCCAATTCTCGACAGCGGCGGTGGCCTGATCCTCGGCGGCCTTTTTCTCTTCCTGCTCTTCCTGCAATGGAAATGGCCGCTGCGCCGGCAACATTTCTCCGTCCTCCGGCGGATCGCGCGCAATCTTTTCTTCTCCGCGCCTGGTTTTGCCCTGGCGCGCATTTCTCTGGTTCCGATTCCGATCCTCGCCTCCGTCTGGGCGAGCAACCACGGCATCGGCCTGCTGCACTGGCTCCCGGGCCTGCCTCCCCTTGTCGCCGTACCGATCGGAGTGCTCCTGATGGATTACGCCTACTGGTGGTGGCATGTCGGGCTGCACCTCATCCCGTTCCTTTGGCGCTTCCACAATGTGCATCACTCCGACCTCGATATGGATGTGAGCACCGCGACTCGTTTTCATCTCGGCGAGGTGATCTTTTCCGTGCCCTTCCGCGTCATTGTCGTGATCGCCTTCGGGATTGATTTGTGGGCTCTGGTCGTCTTTGAGATGCTTTTTGAAACGGCCAATTTTTTCGAGCACTCCAACTGGCGGCTGCCGCTCCCGCTGGAGCGCTTTTTGAATCTCATCCTCGTCACCCCGCGAATGCATGGGATTCATCATTCGATCGTGCAGCGGGAAACGAATTCCAACTGGGGCACCATCTTTAGCTGGTGGGATTCGCTGCATCGCACTTTGCGGCGGGACATCCCGCAGGATGCGATCACGATCGGGGTGGCGGCTTATCGCGATGAAAACGAACTCACTTTCGGCCGGCTCTTTGTCCTCCCTTTTCGGGCCCCGCGACCGTGGCAGTTGCCTGATGGAAATATTCCCGAGCGCGATGCCCGGCCGGCCTCGGAGCTGGCGCCCTGACGCAGCAAGGCGGATGCTGGAAGCGGGAGCGCTCGTCGGCTTTCAAGGAACGATTAGAAAATGAAATTGAAACATTCGCTCGGAGCCTGGCTGGCGGTCGGGTTGCTCGCTGTCGCCTGCGGCGAAAAGAAAAACGTTCCGGTGACGGAACAAAAACCGCCGCCGCCGGATGAGGAGCTGCATTGGCTGACCGATTACGAGGCCGCGAAAGCAGCGGCGCGATCGGCGAACAAATTGCTCCTGATAAATTTCACCGGCTCCGACTGGTGCCCGCCCTGCAAGGCGCTGGAGAAAGAGCTTTTTGCGAAACCGGCGTTTACGCAATACGCGGCAAAGCATCTTATCCTCTTGGAAGTTGACTTCCCGCGCCGCAAACCAATCTCCGCCGAACAGCGGGCAGCGAATGGAAAGGTCGCAGGAGCCTACGGGATCGAAGGATTCCCGACCGTGATCGTGCTCAATTCCGATTCCAAACCGCTCGGGAAATTCGGCTATGTTCCCGGCCTGAGTCCCGATAAGGTGATCGACGCCCTGGAGAAAGCGCGGGCCGAAAAATGATTCGTTAGGCTGGCGCACTTTTCCCGAACGAAATGAGTGATCTTCTCTACGCCCGTTCGCAGATGGGAATGTCGCTGGCCTTTCACATCATCTTTGCCGTCCTCGGCATCGGGCTGCCGGTTCTGATGGCGATGTCGGAGGCGGTCTATCTGCGAACGCGGCGGCCGATCTTTCTCGAGCTGAGCAAACGCTGGGCACGCGGCGCGGCGATCCTCTTCGCCGTCGGCGCGGTCTCGGGCACCGTTCTGTCCTTCGAACTCGGGCTGCTCTGGCCCGGATTTATGGAACACGCCGGCGCCATCATCGGGATGCCGTTCTCGCTCGAAGGCTTCGCCTTTTTTGCCGAGGCGATTTTTCTCGGGCTTTATCTTTACGGCTGGGACCGGCTTTCCCCGTTCCTGCACTGGATCTGCGGCGTGCTCGTGGCGGTGAGCGGGATGCTGTCCGCGATTTTCGTCGTGACCGCGAACGCCTGGATGAATGCGCCGGCCGGGTTTCGGATGGTCGATGGCAAACCGACTGATATCGATCCGATCGCGGCGATGCTGAATCCCGCCAGTTTCCACGAGGTCCTGCACATGACGCTGGCGGCGCTGGTTGCGACCGGTTTTTCGGTCGCAGCGGTGCACGCTTTTTTCCTGCTCCGGCAACGGACGAACGAATTCCATCGCAG
>JACCZO010000306.1 GCA_013695925.1 Chthoniobacterales bacterium | reverse complement strand
TGCTCGCCTTCGAGTTTACCCGGAAGCAGGTCGAAAAAATCGGGATTCTCATCCGCAATGAAGCCCGCCTGGTCGACGGTCGTTACGCCTTCAGTGAGCACCAGGCCAATCAGATTCTGGATCTTCGCCTTTACCAACTCACTGGCCTCGAAAGCGACAAGATCGGCAACGAATACAAGGAGCTGATCGAGACAATCAAAGACCTGCAAGACATTCTCGCGAAAGAAGCGCGCGTCTTCGAGATCGTGAAAAAGGAACTGCGCGACATCCAGCAGAAATACGCTGGCCCCCGCCTGACGCAGCTCGTACCCGACGAAGGCGAGATCAACATGGAGGATCTCATCGCCAACGAAGGCACCATCATCAGCATCACGCACGGCGGCTTCATTAAGCGCACCGCGGTCAGCGCCTTCCGCGCGCAACGCCGTGGCGGCAAAGGCGTCATCGGCATGACGACGCGCGAAGGTGCGACGCAGGAGGACGAAGGGGATTTCATCGAGCATCTCTTCACCGCCACGACGCACGATTACCTGATGTTTTTCACCGAATCTGGCCGCTGCTATGTCGAGAAGGTTTATGAGATTCCCGAGATGGGCCGCGCCTCCAAGGGGCGCTCGATCGCGAACCTGCTCGAGCTTCGCGCCGGCGAGAAGATAGCCGCCACGATTCGCATTCAGGCGAAGAAGAGCGGCACGGGCCCAAACGCGGTCGACGAAACGTGGGATGAAAATCTCCACATCGTTTGCGCAACCCGCACCGGCATCGTAAAAAAATCAAACCTGTCCGATTACAGCAACGTCCGTAAAGGCGGGATCATCGCGATCAACATCGAGGACGACGATTGCCTGATCGATGCCGTCCTCACGACTGGTGACAACGAAATCGTATTAATCACGAGCGAGGGGATGAGTCTGCGCTTTCACGAAGAGCAGTTGCGCGACCAGGGCCGCAATACCGTCGGCGTATGGGGCATCCGGCCGGGAAAAGGCGATTATATCGTGGCGATCGCCCTCGTGAATAACGACGCGATGCTCCTTGTCGCGGGCGAAAACGGGATCGGCAAACGGACTGCGTTCGATAACTACCGCACTCAAAAGCGCGGCGGCAAAGGCATTATCACCATGAAGACCGGCGAGAAGACCGGCCGCGTCGTCGACGCGCTCACGGTGACCGAGAAAGATGAACTTATGCTCATCACGACCAAAGGTCAGATGGTGCGGACGCGCATCTCGGAAATCCGGGCGGTCGGCCGCAATACGATGGGCGTGAAACTAATGGATCTCCGCGGGGCGGAGAAACTGCGGGCCATCGCGCCGGTCGTTAGCCAGGAAACCGAGGAAGAAGTCGAGACGCCCGCCTAATAAAGCCAGAGGCGAGCGCACGAGAAGGTGCGGAAATAGAAAGGGAGGCGCTCTCGCGTCTCCCTTCCCTGACAATTCCGATCTTCGGCTTAGTATCCGCCCGCGCTCTGACGGGTGACCGTCGTGCTCGTGCTGGTAGGCGCGCGTTCCACCGCGGTTTCAGTGTGCGTCGTCGTGGTGGTAGTGGGTGCTGGTTCCTTCACCACCGTGGTGCAGGAGGAGAGCGCGCAGACCGCAAGGACCGGGACTAACAAGATAAGTTTTTTCATAAGTAAGTTTGATTGCTAACAAACCCGATTCGGGGCAAATCCCCCGTGCGGATGGGTTTGAGCGGTATTATTTCACGCCCGCGCGATCGGCACTTCGCTTCGGCTGCTGCTTGAGAGGTAGATGGCGTCGAGCATCTCCATCAGGTAAACCGCCTGCTGCGCGGTGTTGATCGGCGCGGCAACTCCGCGGATCGCGTCCCCAAAATTCTGCATCTGCAATTCGAACGAATCCGCGTCATCCGAAGGTGCGAGCGAGTTGTCGACCCAGTTTCTTGACCAAGTACCGAAAAATTCTGAAAAACCGCAGCCGTAACCGAAATGGGCCGCGGGGTTCCCATCAGATACCAGGCGGAATCGAGCGCATGAATTCCGATGTCGATCAGCGTTCCGCCGCCGGAGCGCTGCTTGTCGGTAAACCATCCGCCGAGGCCGGACGAAATTCGCCCGCACGCTCCTCGTTAGGTTCAGCCAACGCCTGGAGGATGGCGTCGGGCGACGCGCGGATGGCGCGCGCGTGCTGTTGCCCCGGCCAGCCGGCCCCGACCACTCCTCCCCGCACCTTGGTTTGCATGACCAGGGGACGAATACTCAGTCGACCGGGTTGGCGCGGAGTTTTTTCAGGGCCGAGCGCTGCCGTTTGCTCTCCAGGATTTTTCTTTTCAAGCGCGGTGGCCGCGGCGAATTGCGTCGCCGCTCTTGTGCCGCGGCCGCGCGCTTCTCTGCCTTCGCCTCATGCCTTTGTCGTTCGATGGCGTCGAGCAGGCGTTCGAGCGCGAGCCGGCGATTGCGCGCCTGGGAGCGCGAATCCTGGACGGTGACCGAAATTCCACTCGGCTGATGCCGAAGCGCGACCGCGGTCGAGACTTTGTTCACATGCTGACCGCCAGGCCCTGAGGAACGAGCGAAACTTTCCTCTAAATCCGACTCGTGCACTCCGAGCCGTCGCATTCTCTCCGCCAGGGTCATCGATGGGAGATTATCGAGCCGGCGTGAAGAAGCTAGCCAGAGTAAGCGAACGCGATAAAAGCGGGCTTGAGCAAAGCGCTGCCAGCCGTCAAAAGAGTAAACC
>JACCZO010000299.1 GCA_013695925.1 Chthoniobacterales bacterium | reverse complement strand
TGCGGCCGAGCTGACCGCCGCCCATCACTCCAATTGTCGCCCCGGGCAGCAGCGTCTTCGCGCCGGTCATGGCAGCTTCTGCCCGAGCACGCTTTTCGTTTGGCGACGCCGAAATTTCTCCACCGCGGCGCGCACCTTTCCGTCCTGCAACCCGATGATGCTGGCGGCGAGAAGGGCGGCGTTCTTCGCCCCGGCCACGCCGATGGCGAGCGTCCCGACCGCCACTCCGGCCGGCATTTGCGCGATCGAAAGGAGTGAGTCTAGGCCCTTCAGGGCGCGGGATTCGACCGGCACACCGAGGACCGGGAGCCAGGTTTGCGCCGCAATCATTCCCGGCAAATGGGCCGCCCCGCCCGCACCGGCAATGATGACCTGCACCCCGCGCTCGGGCGACTCCCGGGCGAACTTTGCCATCAACTCCGGCGTGCGATGAGCCGAAACGATCCGATGTTCGTTAGGCACGCCAAACTTTTCGAGGAGCGCAACGCAATGCTGCATGGTCTCCCAATCGGAGGCGCTCCCCATCACGACACTGACGAGGGGTGGAATGAGTTTCTTTCTTGCCATGAAAAATCGAGAAGACTGCACATTCCTTCTTCCGAACCCGCGCAATTGCAAAGGCGTTTTCTGGCCGGGGGCGCGGTCCAGGGTCGGGCGAGCGCGGTTGTAGCCGGGACGCTGTCCCCGGCCTAGTCGAGACAGGAGTAACCGAGGTACGCTCGTCGCTCAAAAAGAAGATGATTGACACAAAAATTGTCCCTGTCTTGCATGAAGCCACAATGCGCCTTCCCGTGAAATTATCCCAATCTTTCCATCCCGAAGGTCGCAGCCCGGATTTTGTGGCTCGACCGGGAAGTAACTGCCCGCTCATCACCGCTCGCTTACGCCCATCCAGCGCGGACACCGATGTTCATAAGGTTCGCTCAATCGAATTGAACAAGATTTTCCTGCCTCCATGAAGAAGCGCTCCTTCACCAAATGCGGGCTTCGCTCAGGAATAGATGACCCGCGCTAACTTTCAGAAGCAGTAACAAAATTGGCGTCGCGTCCTCTACGGGAGGCGGCCCTGCGAACCAAGGAGAAAACATGAAAATAGAAATCACTAAATCGTCAGAATTCTTTCGCGCCAAAGGGACAGCCATAGCCCTGGTGGGCGCGGCGCTACTAGCCTGGCCGGTAACAGCGTTTTCGGAAATCCCGCGGGGCGTTTACTCGGTTGCAAACGTCAGCAGCGATCCGGTCTCGCGCACTTTAACTAACCCCGACGTCGATGGGATCAGTCTCCGGCAAGAGTGGAGCACCCTCGAGCCGACGGAGGGAAATTTTGATTTCACTTACCTCGACGGCGCTGTCGCCCTCTGCGCACAGTATGGGAAAAACGTTCTCATCCGAATCGGCACCCAGCAGAGCAAGCCGGCCTGGGTCACCACCGCGGTCAAAAATGCCCGGGGCAAGTTCTTCACCTTTTTGGATGACGGTGTGAAAACGAAGATCCCCGTCTTCTGGGACCCGACGTTCGTCGCCAAAAAAAAGAATATGATCAATGCCCTCGGCGCACACTTTACGAACAATCCGTCGGTCAAAATTATTGCCGTTAGCTTTGCTAATGCGACCTCGGAAGATTGGAACGTGCCGCACACACCCTCGGACATTACCGCTTGGCTGCGGGTCGGCTATAGCACTGCCCTCATGACAGCGACCGGCGCGACAATGATCACCACCACAATGAATGCGTTCCCCAATCAGTTTGTCACCCTCGCGGTCGGCGGCGATGGAACCCTCGACCTGCCTTTCGCCGAAGACTACGTCGCGCGCACCGCGATCACCTCGGCGCGGCTTCTCTATGGCGAGAGAATGATTGCCCAGCGCAATAACCTCTCAGCCGACATCGTGGACGCGCCCGGGACGGGCACCCTCTATGAGATGATCTGGGATTTCCGACCCGAAGTAGCGGGGCAAATGGTCGGCCTTTGCCTTAACAGTACAGTTTGCGGCGTAGGTTTGAGCTCCCACGACGCCCTGATGGCCTCCATTAATAAGGCTCTCGGGTATGAGGAAAAATACGTCGAGATTTACCAGAGCGATGTGAATTACTTCCCGGACGTGATCACCTACGCGCACAACGCACTGAACGATCAGTAGTAGAGCCCGCTCAAAGACTATCCTGCAGCAGTAGCCGGTACCCTGCCCATCATCACGTAACTCCACCAGGCCTTCGAAAGGCAACAAAATGAAAACACCAGCGTATCGTCTCTTCACTCTTATTCTCCTGCTTTTGGCAGGCCTCCCCTTGCCGGCGAGCTTAGCGGCGCCCCGGGCGTGCCCGCCAGAAGTGGGGAGAATGGAACCGCATTAGGCCGATCTGCCGCCGGATGCGCGCAAGGCAATTGGAGACGCCTTGAAGCGCGAGGGCGTGCAGGCGCCCGAGGAAATCACGGAGGATGCGAAGCGCTGGCGGCTGACTTTTCGAGGGGAGAACGGCAAATCTGGCACCTTGACACTGCCTATCCCCGCCAGGATGACGGCCTACGCGGCCGATATTCACGATAAGGAAAACATCCGCGCGCGGTCACCCCTTCTTTACAAAGAGTTGCGCTTCGAAGGCGTCGCCAGGGGGACGGAATCTTCCGGGAGGGTTTTACTGCGCCTGCTCGTTATACGTTGGTCTTCCAAGCTCGCGGCACACCAGGTGATCGCGGGCGATCTCTCGGCATCGGCGCGGCGAGTGTGCCAAAAACGCGTAGCTCGTTTTGCGGCCGGAGACCTCAAGACGTTAATGGGTAAACTGCCAGCCCTCGTCGCAACGACGCCGAAGCCGGTCTCGCCTGGGATCGCACTGGCGGCGTTGCGCAATGGCCGGCTCTATCACAACTATGTCTCGGAAGAACCGGCGGAAAGCAGCGATACCGACATTCAATGCCGCTACTCCGATGACAATGGCGCGACCTGGAGTAACCCCGTGCGAGTGAATGACGACACCGGCACAAACAGCCAGTTCAATCCGAAGATCCAAATCGATTCCACAACCGGAAACATCGCGGTCGCCTGGTATGGGACACTATCTCATTTCGATCTCGTCGTCGCGCCTCTGACAGTGCGCTAAGGCTACGTTCGTTTTCGAGTTGTAGGGTGCGCTGTCCTCAGCGCGCTGGTCGTTGCTAAGTCAGCAGACGCCTCATCCCATCGTCACCCGACGGCGGCCGATTGCAAGGTGATCGGCGTTTCATAGGTTGCCTCATGCGCATCGACAAGTTCACGCAAAAAATGCAGGAAGCGGTGCAGGCAGCGCAGGATGTCGCGTCGGAGTTGGGCCAACAGGAAATCACGAATGAACATTTCCTGCTCGCACTGCTCGACCAGACCGAAGGCATCGCTCGCCCGCTGCTCGAGAAGATGGGGGTGCAGGTCGCCGCCTTGCAGGAGCAACTGCGTGCGGCGCTGCAGAAACTGCCGCGGGTGAGCGGCGCGAATGTCGATCAGCGCCTCGGCAACGACCTCCGCAGCGTGCTCGATGGGGCGGAGAAGGAAATGGCGAAGCTGAAGGACGAATTCGTCAGCGCGGAGCATTACCTTCTCGCCCTAACGAATGCGAGCGTGCCTGCGGCTCGCGCCATGCAGGCACTCGGCGTCACCCGCGACAAGCTCATGCAGGCCTTGCAGCAGGTGCGCGGTTCGCAGCGCGTGACCGATCAGAATCCCGAGGGAAAATACCAGACGCTGGAGAAGTACGGCCAGGACCTCACTCAGCGGGCGCGCCAGGGAAAGATCGATCCGGTCATCGGGCGCGATAACGAGATCCGACGCGTCATGCAGGTGCTTTCGCGCCGGACGAAGAACAATCCTGTTTTGATCGGTGAGCCGGGCGTCGGCAAAACCGCGATCGTGGAAGGACTCGCGCGGCGCATCATCTCGGGCGACGTGCCGGAGTCGCTCAAAAACAAGCGGCTGATCGCAATGGACATCGGCGCGATGGTGGCGGGGGCGAAGTTCCGCGGCGAATTCGAGGATCGGCTCAAGGCGTTTCTCAAGGAAGTGACCGACTCGCAGGGCCAGGTCATTTTGTTCATCGACGAACTGCACACGATCGTCGGCGCGGGCGCGGCGGAAGGATCGGTCGACGCCTCCAATTTACTCAAGCCGCAACTGGCGCGCGGCGAGTTGCGCACGATCGGCGCCACCACGCTGAACGAGTATCGCAAATACATCGAGAAAGACGCGGCGCTGGAACGGCGCTTTCAGCCGGTCCTGGTGGACGAACCAACGGTTGAAGACACCATCGCCATTTTGCGCGGATTGAAGGAGCGCTACGAAGTGCATCACGGGGTGCGCATCCGCGATGCTGCGCTGGTCGCGGCGGCCGTCCTCTCGCATCGCTACATCAGCGATCGATTTCTGCCCGATAAAGCGGTCGATCTGATCGACGAAGCGGCTTCGCGCTTGAAGATCGAGCTCGATTCCATGCCGACGGAGATCGACGTGATCGAGCGCGAGATCATGCAGCTGGAGATGGAACGCCAGGCGTTAAAAAAGGAAAAGGATCCCGCGAGCAAGGAACGCCTAACGAAATTGGAAAAAGAACTGGCTAGCCTGAAGGAAAAGTCCGGCGGGATGAAAGCCGAATGGCAAAAAGAGAAATCGGAGATCGATGCGCAGGCGAAAGTGAAGGAAGAACTCGAGACCGCACGGACCGATCTTGAACGCGCGCAGCGGCGCGGCGAACTGGGAAAGGCGAGTGAAATCCAGTATGGCCGCATTCCCGAGCTGGAGAAAAAACTGGACGAGATTGCGGCGAAAGAAGCAAGCGCGGAGAAGCCGCGGCTCCTGCGCGAAGAAGTAACCGAGGAAGACATCGCCCAGGTCGTTTCGAGCTGGACGCACATCCCGGTCTCGCGCCTGCAGGAAGGCGAACGCCAGAAACTGGTGCAAATGGAAGAGCGCCTGATGCAGCGGGTCATCGGGCAAAAAGAAGCGATCGTCGCGGTCTCGAACGCCGTCCGCCGCGCCCGTGCCGGTCTGCAGGACGAGAATCGTCCGATCGGTTCCTTCATTTTTCTCGGCCCGACCGGCGTCGGAAAAACCGAACTCTCGCGTGCCCTGGCGGAATTCCTGTTCGACGACGAGAACGCCATGATCCGGATCGACATGAGCGAATACATGGAGAAACACACCGTCGCGCGGCTGATCGGTGCGCCTCCTGGTTACGTTGGTTACGAGGAAGGGGGACAGCTCAGCGAAGCCGTTAGGCGCAAGCCATATTCTGTTATCCTCTTCGACGAAATCGAGAAAGCGCACCACGACGTCTTTAACGTCCTACTCCAAGTGCTCGACGATGGACGTATCACCGATGGGCAGGGTCGCACGGTCGATTTCAAAAACACGGTCATCATCATGACCTCGAACATCGGCTCGCAATTCATCACCGGAGAGACGTCGAGCGAAGACCGCTCGCGACTCGTGATGGACGCGCTCCGGCAACATTTCCGGCCGGAATTCATCAATCGCGTGGACGAAATCATCATCTTCGATCGCCTGACGGATGAAGACCTGAAGAAGATTGTCGCCATCCAGCTTCGCCGCCTGACGAAACGTCTGGAAAGCCAGAAGATCGTGCTGGAATTGACCGACGCAGCGAAGGAACGCATCGCCCGGGAAGGCTACGACCCGGTTTACGGTGCGCGGCCTCTGAAGCGCGCCATTCAGAAGCAGATTCTTGATCCGCTCAGCCTCCAGATCCTCGAAGGCAAATTCCACGAGGGGCAGACGATCAAGGTCGACGAGCAGAACGGTAAATTGACCTTCGAGTTGACGTGATCGGTTCGAAATAGAATGGCGCTTCACCTGGGGGTGGCGGAGAAGTTCACGAGCCAATGAGCCACTGGGAACAACTGGCGGACGACGTCGCGCTGCTGCAATTCCCGCAGCGCGCCTTCGGGATCGATTTTCGGCGCAACGTCACCCTGCTGCGGCTGCGCGACGGCCGCCTCGTCATCCATTCAACCGCGCCCTTCGGCCCCGAGGACGTGCAAGCAATTGGTCGTTTCGGCCAGCCGGCGTGGATGGTGGACGTAACCCTGATGCACGACACTTTCGCGAAGGCGGGGCGCACAGCTTTTCCGGGATTGCCCTACCTCGCTCCGGCCGGATTCTCCAAAGCGAGCGGGCTCGCGACTGAACCCCTCTCGCTCGCGCCTAACGAATGGGCCGGTGAGATCGACTTGATCGCGATTGATGGACTTCGCTTTGTGGGCGAGCATGCGCTCTTTCATCGCGCCTCGGGCACATTGGTCCTGGGCGATCTTCTTTTCCATTTTGCACCGGAGACGACTCGCGGTTGGCCGCGCTTCTTTGTCCGTCACCTTATGCGACTCCCGCGCATGGTCGGGATCAGCGCATTTTTTCGCTTCCTGATTCGCGACAAAGAACTCTTTGCGGCCTCCCTGCAGCAACTGCTCGAGTACGATTTCCAGCGCATCGTTGTCGGGCATCGCGAACCGATCCGCCACCACGCTAAGGCCGCGCTGCAAGAGGCCATGCGCGCTCGGGATTTATCGGGGTAGCGCACACGTCTCGTGCGCTGGCGAAGGCGTTCCGCGTTCGCGGACTTTTGGCTGATGTGCATGAGTCCGGGAAGAGACGAGCGTATCGAAAACTCCGTCGCGGTGACACACCGCGACCAGCACACGGGGCGTG
>JACCZO010000288.1 GCA_013695925.1 Chthoniobacterales bacterium | reverse complement strand
TTCCTCGATTCCGAGGGTATATACATGTGGGTTACTCACGCCGGCGGATCGAATCGAGCTGGGAACCGTTACCGAAGAAGGCCTTGGTTAGGCAAAAGGGGGGCAAGCGCATTGCCATCCCGTTTCTTTGCCATAGAGCGGAACAAAAAAGCCGCCTTTGACGGTGCAGCGCGCTTTGGGTGAACCCCAACGGTGTTTCGCGAAAAGAAAAGCGGTTTCTTCGTAACGCCGATCGGAAGAAGATGATCATGCTCAAAAAAAGTACTCGCCCCACGCCACTTTGCGGTCGTGTAGGAGAGCCGCCCAATTGGGTAAGGGCTTCGCTCTAGCTGGTGAAGAAGAAGAGAATGATAATCGACGGAGAGAGTCAAGGGAGGCCGTAAGAAAGAAAAGCGCCGGCGAGCAAATCAAGGTGCGCGAAAATGTGCAGTCCTACTTGATTGCACCCCGACACAAGAAAAGGTATCGACGCAGCCCATTTAGCTGAAACGGCTGGCCGACCGCCCCAACGAAGAGCGTTTTCGCCTAACCAGCGAGGTCGTCAGGCGTCACCGTCAGGGAGAGCTTGCCGTGCTTCACGCCCTTCGCCCCAATGAGCCGGTTGGCCAGGGCTTTGAGCTCCGTTGCATGGCCGCGCACAACCAGAATTTCGATCCAGCTGCGTTCCTCCACTTGAACGCGCAGGCTGGAGACGATGTTGGAGAGATACTGCTCCTGCAGTTCGGTGAGCAAGGCGCAGGTCTGCGCATCGCGCGGATCGTAGGCGAGCATGATCGTGCCCACGGCCTCCAGGTCTCCCACCTCCTGCCAATGTTCGACCAGTTGGTCGCGGATCATGTCGGAGACGGCGAGCGACCGGTTTTCGTAGCCTTTTTCCTCGATCATTTCATCGAGTTGCCGGAAGAGGCTTTTCTTTAGTGAGACACTGAAACGCGCTACATCTTCGCAATCACAGGCCGGGTCGCTGTGCTCGAAGTGCCCCGGCTTGGTGAAATCCGCGAACTCGTCGGCGAAGCGCCGCCGGCCTTCCTCGATCCCCGCGCGGGTGAGGCGAAAGCGCGGGACGCCTTCCTCGATCCCGCTGTCCACCACGACACGATCCACCAGACGCGCGCCGAGCAACTGCGTCAGGAGCGGGCCGATCCGGCGTTTTTCGATGCCGAGCCATTTCGCAAGATCGTCCGGCCCGACTTCCTGCGCGATTTTTTCTCCGCGCAGCCAATACATCACCTGCAGAATCTCATCGGTCGCGGCCAGGCGCATGTCCGTGTCCACCGCTGGCGGAACCTTGGGGGACGGTTTTGGTTTGCGTTCGTCGGTTCCCATTGGCGGGAAGGTTTATTTTAGAAACTTGAAGGTGTCTTTCGGGAAATCAACGTCGGTTTGGATTTCGTCGTAGGTCGTCTCGGAACGCTTCGGCCCGACTTTGCCATTCGCGTCCGCGCCGTAGCCGACGCGCCTGGTCGAGAGCAGCATGCCGCCGATGGGCTTCTCGTCGAAGTATTCCGTCCAGTCGTATTTGCCGGCTTCGTATTCGAGATGATTGCAAACCAAACGGCCGCTTTGCGGATCGAACATGTAGGTCCAGGTGTGCATCCCGCCGGCATCGCCCGCGCCTTTTTCGTAGGTCGTGCGCACTTTCTGCACCACCGTCCCGTCTTCCAGGTTCATCTTCCCGCTGTTCGTCAGGACCGTCCCCTCATCGCGCAACTTGAACGGCATGCAGAAAACGTAGTGTGAGCCGAAGGTGTTCCCGCGCGCGGCGCTGATCTCTTCCTGCGCGTTCATCTCTTTCCCGTTGGCGTATTTTTTCGCCTCCTGGCCGTTGTTGATCATGATGCCTTTGGAGCCGTTCATTTCCCAGTCGATCCGCATCATCGGCGACGGATGAAGGAGGTATTTGTGATACTGCACTCGCGTCTCTTTTACTTTCCCGTCGGGCTCATAGCGCACGATCGTTTTGCGGAATTGAATTGAGCGGGTCTTCATCCAGGCGTCCCAGCCGCCGGCGTGGGAAATCGCCTTGTCGACCAGTTGTCGGCGCGTGAGCTCCTGCGCCTGCGCGAAGGCGGCGATCAGGAGCAAAGGGAGGAGGAAGAGTTTTCTCATTTCAGTGTTGGTGAATGCAATCCGCCGGGTTGCCCGACTGCCGACAATCGCAATTCGGATCGCTGCACTCGTAGTGGCCGGGCTTGATCATCTCGGCGAATTCGTCGGCAAAACGGCGGCCGCCTTCGAAGGCGCCGGAACTCGTCAGGCGATAACGC
>JACCZO010000235.1 GCA_013695925.1 Chthoniobacterales bacterium | reverse complement strand
GGAGCAGATGAAAAACCGCGCCATCATCGACATGATGGAGCCCGGCTCGACTTTCAAAATCGTGACCGCGGCGGCCGCGCTCAACGAGCGCAAGGTCAGCCTCGACTCGATGATCTTCTGCGAGAACGGCGTCTGGAACGTCTTCGGCCGTCCGCTCCACGATCACGGGCACAAAGGCTACGGGGACCTGAGCGTGCAGGACGTGCTCGTTCATTCGAGCAACATCGGCGCCGCCAAGCTGGCGATGATGCTCGGCGAACAAAAGTTCTACGAATACATCCGCCGTTTCGGTTTCGGCGATCGCACAGGGATCGAGTTGCCGGGCGAGATCCGCGGGATGGTCCATCCGCCGCGGAACTGGAGCAAGATTTCCATCACCCGCATCCCGATGGGCCAGGAAGTCGGCGTGACCCCTTTGCAGATGCTGATGGCCATGGCGACGGTCGCCAACGGCGGTAAACTGATCCAGCCCCGCATCGTCAAGACGGTCATCGACGACAAGGGCAAGGTCACGGGCGACCTCAAGCCGACTCTCGTTAGGCAAGTCATCTCATCGCAGACGGCTTCGCAGATCGCTCTCGCCCTCCGCGGCGTCGTGAGCAAGCGCGGGACTGCGGTTGAAGCGGCCGTGCCCGGTTTCACCATTTCCGGCAAAACCGGTACCGCGCAAAAGGCGGCCCCCGGCGGCGGCTACGAGAAGAACAAATACGTTGTCTCTTTCAGCGGTTTTCTTCCCTCCGAAAATCCAGCCTTCGTCGGCCTCGTCGTGCTCGACGACGCCCACACCAAGGACCCCAACCTGAATTACGGCGGCACGGTCGCCGGACCCATCTTTTCCCGCGTCGCGGAACAGGCGGCGCGGTATCTCGATCTTGAGCCGCATGAGGAAATTGGAACGCAAGACACGGCCGGACGAGTCGCCTTAACTAATGCCAGTCATTAGATTCCCGCGTCTCGCGTGTCCACGCCTCATGCAGCTCAAAATTCTCGCCGACTCCATCCCGGTACAGGAAGTTCTCGGGCCACTCGATCGCGAGGTCGACGGCATCTTCTACGATTCGCGCCGCGTGCAGAAAAACGGCCTCTATGTCGCGGTCCGCGGCGCGAACGTTGATGGCCACAAGTTTACCGAACAGGCGATCGAGAGAGGCGCGTCGGCGATCGTGGTGGAACGCCCGGAGTCGCATTCCCACGCCACCTCCATCGTGGTCGAGAACAGCCGCGTCGCGCTGGCCGACCTGGCGTTTACCTTTTTCAAAAAACCCGCGCTCCGTTTGAAGATGGCCGGCGTCACCGGGACGAACGGCAAGACGACGACCACCTTCCTGCTCAAACACATCTGTGAAAACGCCGGGTTGCGCAGCGGTTTGATCGGCACGGTCCGCTACGAGATCGGCGAACGCGTCTTACCCGCCACCCGCACGACGCCCGAATCGCTTGACCTGCAGGAATTACTCGCACAAATGGCCGGCGCCGGCTGTAAAGCGGCCGTGATGGAGGTCTCCTCCCACGCCCTCGCCCAAGAGCGCACCCGCGGCCTGGAATGGGACGTCGCTGTCTTCACCAACCTCACCCAGGACCATCTCGATTTTCATCAGACGATGGAAAACTACTTCGAGGCCAAGGCACGGCTCTTCACCGGGCTGAAAGATCAGCCTAACAAGAAGGAAGCGCGCGCCGTCATTAACCTCGACGATCGTTACGGCGAGCAACTGGTGAAACGTCTCGGCGACGAAACCCCGGTCGTCACCTACGGGATGAGCGCGCGGGCCGATTTTCGGGCTTCCAATTACCGGGCCGAATTCAGCGGCACCTCTTTCCAGCTCGACGCCCGCGGCAAGATCTACCTCGTCCGCGTCCCGCTCATCGGACGCTTCAATGTCATGAACGCGATGGCCGCGCTGGCCGCCGCCAATTCGTTAGGCGTAAGTCTGCGCGAGGCGGTCCTCAGCCTGGCCAAGTCGCCTCAGGTTCCCGGCCGGCTCGAGATCGTCCCGGCGAAACGCCAGTTCCAGATTTTCGTCGATTACGCCCACACCCCCGATGCCCTCCTCAATGTCCTTAAGACCCTGCGCGAACTCAGTCCGCGCCGCCTTGTCGTGGTCTTTGGCGCGGGCGGCGATCGCGACAAACAGAAGCGCCCGCTCATGGGCCGGGTGGCCGATCAGAACGCCGATTACAGCATTATCACCTCCGACAATCCGCGGAAGGAAGATCCGTTCGCCATCATCGCCGAGATAACAAAAGGCTTTCGCTCGGAGAACTTCGAAACCGTGCCGGACCGCGCGGAAGCGATCGCCCGCGCCATCGCCCTCGCCCAGCCGCGCGATATCATCCTCATCGCCGGCAAAGGGCACGAGACCTACCAGGAATTTGCCGATCACACCATCCCGTTCGATGACCGCCAAACGGCTCTGCGCGCTTTGGAAAACCGACCGCTGGAATTTTAGAGTGATGAATCTTTCCACACAGGCTCGCAGCGGATTCTGGGGAGCGCACGCGCCTCGCGTGCCGTTTGCGGCGCCTCGCCGCAAACACTCATGCGACAACCGAACGGCAGGGAAAAGTTCGTTTCGGCGAGGCGCCGAAACCAGCGTGCGAGGCGCACGCGCTCCCCAGAAGGAGTTGCCGCGCTGACGATGGACCCGCTCACGATCGAAGAAGTCGCGCAATCCGCCGCGGCCGAGCGACAGAATGGCCGGGGCGATATGCGGATCACGCATCTCAGCACCGACTCCCGCACCACACGGCCGGGTGATCTCTTCGTCGCACTCTCCGGCGACAATTTCGACGGGCATAAATTCGTCAACGACGCCTTCGTCCACGGCGCGGCGGGCGCGATCGTGGAGCGGAATTGGAGCGGCAAAACTCCGCCCGATTTCGCACTCCTTCGCGTCGCTGATCCGCTCCTTGCCTACCAACAGGTCGCAGCCCGATACCGCCGCTCGTTAGGCATCAAGGTCGTGGCCATCACCGGCAGCAATGGCAAAACGAGCACGAAAGATTTTACCGCCTCCGTCCTCGGGCACCGTTTCCAGGTCACGAAGACGGAAGGCAATCTCAACAATCACGTCGGCCTGCCGCAGACCATGCTCGCGGCCAGCGCCCGCGACCAGATCGGGGTTTGGGAAATCGGAATGAATCATCCGGGCGAGATCGCACCCCTCGCGCAACTGGCGCAACCGGACGTTGCGATCATCACCAACATCGGCATCGCGCATCTCGAATTTATGGGGACGCGCGAAGCGATCGCGCAGGAAAAAGGCGAGCTCGCCGCCGCCCTGCCGGCGAGCGGAACCCTCATTCTGCCTCGCGGGGACGAATTCGCCGAGGCGATCGCACAGCGCACTTCCGCCCGCGTCATTTTCGCCGGGATCGAGGGCGGCGAGGTGCAGGCGCGCGAGATTGTCCAGACCGCCGATGGAGCGGAATTTACCGTCTTTGAAGGCGCGCATCGCTGCCACACCGTCCTGCCGGTTCCCGGGCTGCACATGGTGCAAAACGCTCTGCTCGCGATCGCCGCCGGGCGCGTCTTCGGTCTTTCGCTCGAGGAATGCGCCGCCGGCCTCGCGGCCGCGCCGGTCACCAAGGCACGTCTGCAAATCAAAAATATCGGTGGCGTCCAGTTCATCGACGACAGCTACAACGCCAATCCCGACTCGACCAAGGCCGCCCTCCGTACCCTGGCCGAGCTCGAGACCGACGGACAACGGATCGCGGTCCTCGGGCAAATGACCGAGCTGGGGGCCGCTTCCGCCCGCGGCCATCGCGAAGTCGGTGAGGTGGCGGCTTCGTTAGGCATCGATTGCCTCATCTCGTTAGGCAAAGACTCCGCCGAGATCGCCGCCGCCGCGCGCGCCGCCGGTTCGACCAACAGCCGCACGCTCGCTTCGCCGGCAGAAGTGGCCGAGTTCCTTTGCCAGACCGCGCGCCCGGGCGATCTCGTCCTGATCAAGGGAAGCCGCGCCGCCCGCACCGAGCGCGTCCTGGAGGAATTTACGAAACGCCAGCTGGAAGCCCATTGCGCGTCATGATGTTTTACCTCCATCTCCTGACGGAGAATTTTAAGGGCTTCAACGTTTTTTATTATGTCACCTTTCGCGCCGTCCTCGCCGCCATCACGGCTTTCGCCATCTCGCTCCTTTTCGGCAACTACGTCATCCGCAAACTCGTCTCGCTCAAGATCGGCCAGCCGATTCGGACCGCCTCCGAGGTGCGGCACCTGGCCGAGTTGCATGGGGGTAAACAAGGCACGCCCACGATGGGTGGCGTGCTCGTCATCAGCTCGGTCGTGGTCGCCTCGGTCGCTTGGGCGCGTCCGGATAATCCCTTCGTCTGGCTGGTTATTTTCTCCATGGTTTACCTCGGCATTCTCGGCTTCGTCGATGATTACCTGAAGGTGACGAAGAAGAAGTCGGACGGGATCAGCGGCCGGCTGAAACTCGTTTTCCAAATCGTCCTCGCCGGAATTGTGACCGGCTTTTTTCTCCTCAATCCCCTGATTGAAGTGCAGGCGCGCTCACTCTACCTGCCGTTCTACAAACTGCCCGTCATCGTGAACATGGGCATTTTTACCTTTTTCTTTTTCGCGCTCATCATCGTCGGCGCCTCGAACGCGGTGAATCTGACCGACGGCCTCGACGGTCTCGCGATTGGCTGCACGATCACGGTCACGTTTGCCTACGCTCTGCTTGCCTACGCCGCCGGAAATTTCCGCATCGCGCAATATCTGCAGGTTCCCTTTTACCCCTTCTCGGGTGAGCTCGCGGTGGTCTGCGCCGCGCTCGTTGGGGCCGGTCTGGGCTTTCTCTGGTTTAACTGTCACCCCGCCAAAGTCTTCATGGGAGACACCGGCTCGCTCGCCATCGGCGGGACGATTGGCGTCGTGGCGATTTGTTGTAAACAGGAGCTGCTCCTCGCGGTCGTGGGCGGCGTCTTCGTCATCGAAGCGGTCTCCGTCATTCTCCAGGTTCTGAGTTTCAAGCTGACCGGCAAACGGCTCTTCGCCATGTCGCCGCTTCATCACCATTTCGAGCTGAGCGGCTGGAAGGAAAACACCGTCATCGTCCGATTCTGGATCGTCTCGATTGTCTTCGCCCTTCTCGGCCTGGCCACGTTGAAACTGCGATGAACAATCCCTCTATTTTTGCACGGCGTTCGGAGTGGAATGGAGAGCGATGAAGCCCGACTACAAAAATAGAAGCGTCGCAGTGCTCGGCGCGGGCCGGAGCGGCAAGGCGGCGGCGCTTCTCCTCGCGGAGGAAGGCACGAAGGTGACGATGCTCGACAGCGCGCCCGAGGAAAAATTGGCCGGCCTCGATCCGTTGCGCGCGAAAGGCGTTTACCTGCTCTGCGGTCCCGCAGCGGAAGAAGATCCGGCCGTTTACGATCTCGGCGTGCTCAGTCCCGGAATCGATCCGGAGCTCCCGTTAGGCCGAAATTTTTCGCGCAAGAACATTCCGACGATCGGCGAGCTCGAGCTTGGTTGGCAATTTTGTCACGTCCCGGTGATCGGGATTACCGGCACGAACGGCAAAACGACGACGACGGAACTCATCGCGCAAATGTTGAACGCCTGCGCTCAGCGCACGGTGGCCTGCGGCAACATCGGCAAACCGCTCGTGGAAGCGGCCCGTGAGAAGGAAGACTACGCCGTCCTGACCGTCGAGGTCAGCTCGTTCCAGCTCGAAACGATTCGCGAATTTCATCCCGAGATCAGCGTCTGGCTCAATTTCGCGCCCGACCACCTCGATCGTTATCCGTCGATCCGTGAATATCGCGCCGCCAAGCTGCGCATTTTCGAAAACCAAACGGCGAACGACACGGCGGTGATCAATGTCGCGGAAGATCTGCCCGGTCTGAAAGCGCGCGTCACCACTTTCAGCGCCTGGACTAACGACGGCGACTTTTCGTTAAGGGAGGGCTGGATCGTTTTCCAGCAGCAGCCCGTCCTCGATCTGGCCCAGGCGCAATTGCGCGGTCCGCATAATGCCGAGAACATGATGGCGGCGCTCGCGGTCGGCCGCGCGCGCGGCCTCTCCTTTGAGGAAATGGTGCCGCCGCTCTGCGCCTATCGCGCGCAGCTCCATCGTCTCGAATTCATCCGCGCGATTGCAGGCGTCGACTACATCAACGATTCGAAGGCAACCAATCTCGACGCCCTCGAAAAAGCCCTTCTCAGCGCGACCAAACCGATCGTTCTCATCGCCGGCGGGAAAGACAAAGGCTTCGCTTTCGATGCCATCGCCCCGCTGGTCGCGCGCAAAGTGCAGCACGCCGTCCTGATCGGGGAGATCGCTTCCCGCGTCGCGCACGACTGGCGCGAGGCGACGGAATGCGAGCTCGCCTCGTCGTTAGGCGCAGCCGTCGAGCGCGCGCAGGCCGCGGCCCGCGAAGGCGAAATCGTTCTCTTTTCTCCCGGCACCTCCTCCTTCGACATGTTCAAGAGTTACGCCGATCGCGGCGATCAATTCCGCGCTCTCGTGCGCGGCCTTCCCGACCCAACACTATGAAAATACCATCCATTATGATGCCAAAGAAACTGCGGGCCACGACCGCGCGCCGCTCGCGCTCCCTCGGCCTGCCCGACGACATGGATTACGAGCAGATGTCGGAGCCGAACATGAAATTGTCGCGCGCGCTCCTGATTGTCCTTGTTCTCCACATCGTGGCTGTGGCGGGAATCATCGCCTTCAATACGATCAAGACGCGCGAGACGATGGCGACCGCGAACGCGCTGGAAGCGGTCGCGACTTCCGCTGCTGCTCCCGCCGTAACGACGGACGAACCGGAGACAGCTCAGCCTGACGAAATAGCGAAGGTTGCAGTGAAGACCGAAAGCAAAGCGCCGGAGACAGCCGCCGAACATGCCAAGCCGGTGATCATGACCCCGGCGGTGCCCGATTCCGGCAAGATCTACACCGTCGTGAAAGGAGACAACCCGGTCACGATCGCGCGGCGTCTGAAAGTTTCGGAAGTCGACCTGCTCGAGCTCAACCAAATCACCGATCCGCGCAAGCTGCAGATCGGACAGAAACTGCACATCCCGGCGGCCAGCACGGCGACGAAATCCAAATCGGAATAACCAGAGGAGCTCAGGAAGCTGTGGTCATTATGTTTAACGAAAGCGCTCCGCATCCCTGGTGGTGCGAGACTCCGTCGAGCGGGGGCGGCGCCCGGCCGCAACTTCCGATGTCCTCTCCGACTCGACGGAGTCTCGCACCACCAGGAAACACCCTGCCTCCGCTCGCCGCACCTAACGAACATAACCGCTAATGCATCGGAAGAGCGCCTACATCCTGTTTCTCGCTGTCCTTGGCCTGCTCGCCATCGGCATCGTGATTCTTTTCAGCACCGGCGCCTTCGCGAAAGACAGCCACAACGACGTTTACTATTTCCTCCGCCGCCACGCCCTGTGGCTCGGGATTGGTCTGGTCGCCTGTGTCGCCGCCGCCCTGATCGATTATCATTTCTGGCAGCGCACCTGGTGGATCTGGTATGCGCTCTCGCTCGTCGGGCTGGCTCTCTGTTTTCTCCCGCCGCTCCGGCACAAGATCAATGGCTCGTGGCGCTGGCTCGAATTTCACGGCCTCACCTGTCAGCCTTCCGAGTTTGCCAAGCTCGCCGCCGTCTTCTTCCTCGCCTTCTGGTTTTCGCGTTATGAAAAAGAGACCCCCAGGGTCTGGTACGGTTTTGTTCTCCCCATGGCGATCGTTAGTCTGCTGCTCTCCCTCATCATCACCGAGGTTGATCTCGGGACGACCGTCCTGATCGGCGGCACGACCTTCGTCGTCATGTTCGTCGCCGGGACCAACCTCGCCCTGCTCGGCACGCTGTCGTTAGGCGGAGCCGGCGCCATTCTTTACCTCGCCACCCACATCGCGGAACGCAACGGCCGCCTGCTGGCTTTCCTCCACCCCGAGCAATACAAACTGACCGCCGGGCTGCAGCAGCTGCAGGCGCTCATCGCCTGGGGCAGCGGTGGAATCGAGGGGCTCGGACTCGGTAACGGCCGGCAGAAAATGTCCTACCTGCCCTATGCTCACACCGATTTTATCTTCCCCATCGTGGGCGAAGAACTGGGCCTGCGCTTCAGCCTGCTCGTCGTCTTTCTTTTCGTCCTCATTATCATCTGCGGAATGACGATTGCGCTTCACGCCCGCGATCGATTCGGGCTCCTCCTCGCAAGCGGGATCGTCTCCCTGATCGCCTTCCAGGCCGCGATCAACATCGGGGTGGTAACTTCTCTGCTGCCGAACAAAGGCCTGCCCCTGCCCTTCGTGAGCTACGGCGGCTCGAATCTCGTGGTGGTGCTTTTTGCGGTTGGGCTTCTTTTGAATATTTACCGACAGGGCGTGCTCGAGCCCCCTCCGAGAAAGGAAATGGCGCTGCGCGCCCGGGTCACTCCGAGAATCTGATGAAACTGGAAACGCCAGCTCTGGGTAGCGCACACGTCTCGTGTGCTGGTCGCGGTGTCTCCCCGCGACAAACTTTCTCTGGCAGCGAAATCGTTAGGGCAAACTTCGACTCCGTCGAAAAGTCCGCGCCGGTGAGACACCGTCGCCCGCCCCCGGGACGCGTGCGCTACCCGGAGTCAGCCGCCGAGCGTGACGGAGGGCTCGCCGTATGAATGCCGTCATCGCATGCGGAGGGACAGGCGGACACCTCTTTCCCGGTCTCGCCGTGGCCGAAGTGCTGCGGGAACGCGGCCACGAGGTGCTGCTTTTCATTTCCGAGAAGGAGATCGACACTCTCGCCGCGGAAGGGCGGACGGAGTTTCGTTTCGAGAAACTCCCGACCGTCGCGCTCCCTTCTCCTTTTTCGCCCGCCATTCTCGCGTTCGTTAGGCGATTCAACGAAAGTCTTTCCCTTTGCCGCGGGATTTTTCGCAAGTTCAATCCCGATGTCGTCCTCGGGATGGGCGGTTTTACTTCGACCGCGCCGGTTATCGCGGGCCGGATGCGCGGCATCCCGACATTCATTCATGAGTCCAACGCCGTCCCCGGAAAAGCGAACCGCCACACCGCGCGCTTTGTCCGCGCCGTTCTCCTCGGCTTCCGGGAATGCGCCGCCTTTTTCCCCAAGGCACGAACGGAATTCACCGGCACGCCGATTCGTACCAGCCTGCGCCGGATCGACTCGCGGGAGGCGCTCCAGAAACTCGGTTTGGAACCGGGCGTGCCCACTTTGCTCGTGATGGGCGGCAGCCAGGGCGGCAGCGGGGTCAACCAGGCGTTGATCAAGGCGATGCCCGTGCTGCAGGGCGTGAAATTGCAGGTGATTCATCTCACCGGCAGCCGCGACGCGCGCTTGCTGGAAGATAATTACCGGCGCGAAACTATCCCGGCTTTCGTCGCGGCTTTTCATCATCAAATGGAGGAAGTCTATAGTGCGGCCGACTTCGCCATCGCCCGGAGCGGCGCTGCCAGCCTGGCCGAATTGGCCGCCTTCGGCCTGCCCGCGCTCCTCGTTCCCTACCCGTACGCGACGGACGATCACCAAACGCGCAACGCCGAGATATTCGTCCAGGCAAAAGCCGCCCTGCTCTTAAAGGAATCTGAGCTGAGCGGCGAACTACTCGCCCAAAAAATTCGCGAACTGCTCAGCGACCTCGCAACCCTTCGTGGCATGTCGGCCAACGCCGCCGCGCTGGCCCCAAAGAACGCGGCCACTTTGGTAGTGGAAGCGATGGAGAGGTATAGCTACCCAAATGACGCCGTTGCCGCCTGATTTGCAAAAATTTCTGACCGCGGAACGGCACGCGATCCATCTCATCGGGGTGGCCGGGAGCGGCATGAGCGGGATCGCCGCGCTACTTCTCGAGCTGGGACACGACGTCCGCGGTTCCGACAAAGCGCGCACCCAGGAGACGCAGCGACTCGCCCAACTTGGGCTACGGTTCTTCTCTCCGCATCGCGCGGAAGATACGATCGACGCTGAGCTGATTGTGTTTTCATCTGCGATCAAGGACGACAACCCAATCCTGGTGGCGGCGCGGGAACGCCATCTGCCCGCGATTCGCCGGGCGGAGGCGCTCGCCGCCATGATGCTCGGTAAACGCGGAATCATCATCGCCGGGATGCACGGCAAAACGACGACCACCGCGATGATGGCCCACGTGTTGCGCGGCGGCGGGTTGCATCCGTCGCATTACGTTGGGGCGGAGATTCCAATTCTGGGGAGCAACGCGCATTGGGATCCGCGCGGCGAGTATTTCGTCGCGGAAGGGGACGAGAGCGACGGCACGCTGCAACTCTTCCAGCCGGAACAGGCCCTCATCCTCAACGTCGAAGAAGAACACCTCGATTTTTACAAGGACCTGGCCGCAATCGAGGAGGTCTTCGCGAAACTGCTCCGCCAGACCAAGGGCACGGTCTTTTATTGCGCCGACGATCTGCATGCCCCGCGCATTTGCGGCACACACGCCCGGACGGTTTCCTACGGCTTCAAAGTGGAGGCGCACTATCGCGCGGCCGGCCTGGAGCTGCATGATTTCGCTGCCACCTTTTGCGTCCAGCGGGGCGACGACAAACTAGGCGACGCCACCCTGAGCGTGCCCGGCCGGCACAATGTGAGCAACGCGCTCGGGGTCATTGCCCTCGCCACCGAGCTCGGCATCCCGTTCGACAAAATCGCCAAGTCGTTAGGCACTTTCCGCCACGCCCGCCGTCGCTTTGAGATCAAATACCAGAGCGATCGCTATCTTCTGGTCGACGATTACGCGCATCACCCGACCGAGATCCGGGCGACGCTCGCGACTGCGCGCTCCGCCGGGCGCACACGCGTCCTGACGATGTTCCAACCGCATCGTTATTCCCGAACAAAGGCGCTGCAGCACGAATTTGGCGCGGCCTTTGACGATGCCGATCAGGTTGTGATCACAGACGTCTACGCCGCCAGCGAAACGGCCCTCCCCGGAGTCAGCGGCCAAACAATCGCAGACGCCATTACCCAGCATGGTCACCGCGCTGTTTCCTATCAGCCCCGGCTCGATCGGCTGCACGGCGATCTCGGGCAAATGCTGCTGGAGGGCGACCTCGTTCTCAGTCTCGGCGCCGGCAACGTGCACGAACAATTAGCCAAGCTCGCGGCCGAATTAGTGATCGCGGAACGATTGAAGGAAATCGTGGGCGCAGAAGGTGAAATCAGGCTTTCCGAGCCGCTCGCGAAACACACCACCCTGCGGGTCGGCGGCCCGGCGCAGTTCTGGGTCGAACCGAGGACCGAGGAGGCGTTCGCCAAACTGATTCGATTTTGCCGGCGCGAGAATCTCCCGCTTTTCGTCATCGGTCGGGGTTCCAACCTGCTCGTGCGCGATGGCGGCATTCGCGGCGTGGTAGTCCATCCCTGCGGCGGCGAGTTCGACAAAGTCGAAACTGCGGGGCTCGAAGTCACGGCCGGCGTGGGGGCGAAATTGAAACAGATCGCGTACGCGGGGAAAGCCGCCGGGATTGGCGGGTTTGAATGGATGGAGGGAATTCCCGGTTCCGTCGGCGGCGGTCTGCGCATGAATGCCGGCGCGATGGGTGCGCAGACTCTCGACCAGGTCGTCCGGGTGCGATACCTCGACCGGGAAGGCATGGCCCACGAGAAAACGCCCGCCGAGCTGGCAGTGCATTATCGGCACGTTCCCTCGCTCGACGAAAGCTTTGCCGTCTCCGCCGTTTTTCGCGGGGAAAAATCTTCCACCGAAGAAATCGTCCGGCGACTTGATGCTTCGCAGGAAAAACGCCGGAGCACGCAACCGAGTGCGAAAAGTGCCGGCTGCATTTTCAAAAACCCAGCCGTCTGCCCGGCCGGCAAACTGGTGGACGAACTGGGCCTCAAAGGCTCGCGCGTCGGCGATGCGCAAGTCTCGGAAGTCCACGGAAATTTTATTGTGAATGAAGGCGCGGCCACGGCCGACGAAGTCCTGGAGCTGATCGGGCAAATCCAGGCGAGAGCGCGCCAGGAGCGCGGGATCGAATTGGAAACGGAAGTCCAAATCGTGGGGGAGAATTCATGAGAAACGTCGCGAGGAAGTTCCGGGGAGCGCACGCGCCTCGCGTGCTCAATCCGGCGCCTCGCCGGATTTTCCGGGTGCACCAGACGTTCGGACATGGTTCATCTCATCCGCGCGCAGCTGTTTGCGGCGGGGCGCCGCAAACAGCACGCGAGGCGCGTGCGCTCCCCAGAAGGGAGGCTTGCGCATGATCGATCTGACCGGTAACAAAATCGCGGTCCTCATGGGCGGCCCGGGCTCGGAGCGCAAGGTCTCCCTCGCCACCGGGGCGGGCGTCGCCCAGGCCCTCCGTTCGTTAGGCGCAAACGTCACTGAAGTCGATGTCGCGGATGCCGACTTCATTTTGCCTAACGACACCGAACTCGCCTTCATCGCCGTCCACGGCACCTTCGGCGAGGACGGCCAGTTGCAGCAGGTCCTGGAGGACCGGGGCGTGCCTTACACAGGCGAGAACGTCGAAGGCAGCCTTCTCGCCTTCGATAAAATCGCCTCCAAGCGAAAATTCTCGCAGCACGGCGTCGCGACCCCCACCTGGGAAATCATTCATGCCGGCGAAACGCCCACTCTCCCCCTGCCCTACGTCATCAAAGCGCCCCGTGAAGGTTCGACCGTCGGCGTCTACATCGTGAAAGAGGAATCCGCGGTCGGGACCGACCTGGCCGAGGCCTCCAGATTCGACGACGAACTCCTGATCGAGCAGTTCATTCCCGGACGCGAGTTGACGATCGGCGTACTCGGCGATCTCGCGCTTCCGGTGCTCGAGATCATTCCGAAGAGTGGGTTCTACGATTTCAACGACAAGTATCCCTTCCTCAATCCGCAGGGCGGCGGCGGCGCGCAGCATGTCTGCCCGGCGCAGATCCCGAATGATCTGGCAGGCAAAATCCAGGACCTGGCCTTGCTCGCCACTCAGTCGTTAGGCCTGAAAGTTTATTCCCGGGTCGACATCATGCTCTCGCCGCAAAACGAGCCGTCCGTCCTCGAGCTCAACACCATTCCAGGAATGACCGAGACCAGCCTGCTTCCTGACGCCGCGGCCGTCGCCGGCATCAGTTATCCGGAGCTCTGCGTCCGCATCATCGAACTCTCACTGGCCGCCCGGCCACCGAAGAAATGAGAGCGACCACGACGAAAAACCAGGCGCGCGCCGGCAATCGCCGGCTCTCCACTTCGCGGCAGCGCAAACAGCAGCACCTGCTCGACGTCAAGGTACGGGCGCGGCGCGCTTCGCATCACCGCAATCGCCGCATCCTTCTGTTCGTTTCGAAAATCGCCCTCGTGATCGTGCTTGGCGCGGGCGTGTATTATGGCGTTCGCGCCGGGTTGAGCCGGTTCTTTTTCGATAATCCCGATTACCAGTTGAGCACGATCGCGGTCCGGACCGATGGCACCCTGCAGCGCGACCAGGTGCTGAAAGCGGGCGCCCTTCGCGAAGGCCTGAACATTTTCTCGGTCAACCTCGCCCAGGTGCGCGACCGGTTGCAGCAGCTCCCGCAGATCGACGAGGTGCAGGTGGAAAGAAAGATGCCTAACGAGATCGACATCACGATCACGGAGCGGAAACCGATTGCCTGGATCACGAGTGAGCAGGCGGTGGCCGATCCGTTTGCTTCGGAGGCCGCTTTCCTCGTGGATGCGCGCGGGATCCTGATGAAGGAGAAAAAATTGCTCCCGGAATATCTCGCCCTGCCCCTTATCACCGGCTGCTCGAGCGAAGCGCTCGTGCCGGGAAAAACGGTCGACTCTTTCGAAGCCAAAACCGCGCTCGAGCTTCTCCGCCTAACGACCACGAGCTTCATGCAGACCCGCTTCCAGATCCGCGAAGTCGACGTCTCGAAAGGTTATTGCCTGCTCGTCACGGACAAAAATCACACCCGGGTGATGTTCGGTTTCGATCACCTCGATCTCCAGATGCAGCGGCTGGAGCAATTCCTCGTCTACAGCGATGACGCGCAACGCCCGATCGAGACGGTCAACCTGCTCGTCGCACGCAACATCCCGGTCACTTTCGCGCAGCCCGCCTCGGCGGTGATTTCGGAACTCGGGCCGGAAGAGGAAATGATTCCGCCGACGCTGCCCCAGGAATCGAAACCGGCGCCAAAGGAAGTCCGGACGGCGCGCAAAGAACCGGAAGTTCGCAAAGCAACCGCGGTCCGCCGACCGACCGTGAAAAAGGCGCTCCCCTACAGTCCGGGCGTTAAACAATTCCACTCCAACCCCGCGCCTTTACCGGCGCGGCGGGCGGTCCCACTTCAGCGTTTCAACCAGGAAGGCAACGGTAATGGCTAGCAGCAACTTGATGGTCGGTCTCGAAATCGGAACTTCGAAAATTTGCGTCGTCGTCGGCGAAGGAAAACCGGACGGCACGATCAAGATTCTCGGGGTCGGGCAGGCGCCCTCCCGCGGAGTGCGCAAGGGCGAGATCGTTGATTTCGAAACGGCGATGAAGTGCGTTCACGAAGCCGTGGTCGATGCCGAGGAGAAGAGCGACATCATGATTCGCAGCGTCTACATCGGCATCACCGGGGCGCACATCCAGAGCTTCAATAACCGAGGTTGCGTCACCCTGCCGGAAGAGCGCGATGAGATCGACGAGCAGGACGTCGACGACGTAAAGATAAACGCACGCGAGGTCAGCATTCCGGCGCAGAACGCCTTCCTGCATTCGATCATCCAGAGCTATCACATCGATGGACACGACGGCGTCCTCAGCCCGGTCGGAATGCTGGGCCAGCGGCTCGAGGCCGATTTCCACATCATTCACGGTGTCCGGAACCGAATCCAAAACACGATCCGCTGCGTGAAGGAGCTGCCGCTCGACGTCGAGGATGTCGTCTTCACCGCCTTTGCTTCGGCGCAGGTCGTCCTCACTCAACATCAAAAAAATCTCGGCGCGCTCGTCATCGATATCGGCGGCGGGACGACCGACTACATTCTCTACGTCGACGGCGCGGTGAGACAGAGCGGCGTCCTGGCGGTCGGTGGCGATCACATTACCAACGACATCTCGATGGGTCTGCGCATCCCGATGACGCGGGCGGAAAAACTCAAGATCGAGGAAGGCAGCACCGTGCTCGGCAATTGTCTCCCTGGCGAAACCGTCCTGCTGAAGGACGACTCCGGTTTTGCCGGGAAGGAAGTGGAGCGCGAAACCCTGAACACGATCATTCACATGCGGCTGCGCGAGACTTTCGAACTCCTGAAACGCCGGCTCGAGGACGAGCCCTATCTCGATTATCTCGGCGAAGGCATTTTCATCACCGGCGGCTGCAGCCAGTTAAACGGGATCGACAACCTGGCCGAAGAAGTCTTCGGGGTGCCGGCGCGTTCCTCGCACGCGCGCACGATGTCTGGCCTAACGAGCGCCTTTGAGAACCCACAATTTTCCGCCGCCATCGGCCTGATCAAATACGCCCAGGCGATGCAGGGCGACCGCCAGCCGCGGGGCGGGATCCGCGGCCTGATGGGAAAATTCTTCCAGAGAATGCGATGACGCGCCCCGGAATCTGCCTAACCAAAAGCTAAAACCATGATCCAACTCAGCCGTAACTACAGCCTGCCGGAAAAAAAAGAAGACGACCTCGCCATCAAGATCATCGGAGTCGGCGGGGCGGGCGCGAACGCGCTCGACCGCATCGTGCTCGACGGGATGGAGCATGCCGAAATGATCGCGATCAATACCGACGTCCAGTCGCTCGCCAGCTCGGTCGCGACGAGCAAGGTGCAGATCGGTCGCGAAGTGACGCGTGGGCTGGGGGCGGGTGGCGATCCGGAATTGGGCTACCACGCCGCCCGGGAAGCGGCCGGCGAATTGCGCGAGGCGCTGGCCGGCGCGCGGATGGTTTTCGTTTGCGCCGGACTCGGCGGCGGCACGGGCTCCGGCGCGGCCCCGCTCATCGCGGAAATGGCGCACGAGAACGGCGCGTTGGTGGTTGCTTTTGCCACCCTCCCTTTCGCCTTCGAGGGGAAACGCCGCACCGCTCAGGCGATGGAAGCATTGCACGAGTTGCAGCGGGTTTCGGACGCAGTCGTTTGTTTCGAGAACGATCGGATGGGCGACATCGTTTTACCCAAAGCCGGCATTCACCAGGCCTTCGCGGTCGCCGATACCACCATCAGCCAGAGCGTCCGCGCGATCGTCAACGTCGTTAGGCGGCCGGGCTTGATCCGCATCGGATTCGACGAGCTGATCGCCGCCTTGCGCAGCCAGAACAGCCGCTGCCTCTTCGGCTTCGGCGAATCGGACAGCGACAATCGCGCCCATGAAGCGCTCGCTCTCGCGCTGAAAAACCCGCTCATGAACCGCGGCAAGATGCTGACCGACGCGCAGGCCGTGCTGGTGCAGATCTCCGGCGGCCCCGGCATGACGCTGACCGAGGTCGAGATCGTGATGCAGGAGTTGAACCGGCACGTTGAAGATCACACCCAGATTCTTTTTGGGACCTCGGTCGATGGAAAGATGGGGAACCGCATGAGTGTGACGCTGATTAGCTCGCTCTCGGCGGAAGGCTCCGCCCAGCCCGCCCCGATGCGTCGGGCCAGCAAAACCGCGCCCAAGCCAGAGCCGCCGGTGGTCGAACCGGAACCGGCATTCGAAGCCGAGCCGGAGTCGATCCCGATCGCGACCGAGTATGCAACTCCGTTACCGGAGCCGGTGACGACGACCTCCGAGGAAGCGGAGCCCGAGCCGGTCGCGGAGCCAGCTATGGAAGAGGATGCGGCTCCGGTAGCCGAGCTTCCGCCGCCGGCCCGCAGGGTCAGGAAACCGGCGCCAAAGATCGAGCCGGAACAAACGCCCGAGCTTGCCCCGGCGAAGAAGGACAAGTGTGTCCAGGCGCGCCAGGAGGTGATGCAATTCGAGCCGGTCACTCGCGGGCGATTTGAGAAGAGCGAGCCGACGATCGTCGAAGGTCAGGACCTCGATGTGCCGACCTTTCTGCGCAAGAATGTGCGGGTGAAATGACGAATTCCGAATGACGGATGACGAATCAATTTCGAAGCTGGAATGAATGATTCGTTAGGCTGAAGGCGGCTTTTTCGGGATTCGTTCTTGGTCATTGATTTGAAATTCGTCATTGGGAATTCGTCATTTCCCCGGCGAATGGAATAATCCCTCCACCCCGCAGTCTCACACCAAACATGCACAAACTTCTACTCATCCTCGCCCTCTGCGGTCTCGCCCTCACTGCCCACGCCGAAACCAGGAGCGCGGTCTTCGCCGGCGGCTGTTTCTGGTGCATGCAGGAACCGTTTGACCACGTTAAAGGCGTGACTAAAACCGTCGTCGGCTATACCGGCGGCAACAAGGAGGACGCCAACTACAACGCGGTCTCGGCCCATAAAACCCAGCATCGCGAAGCGATCGAGGTCAGCTACGACCCGGGGCAAATTTCCTACGAGCAGCTGCTCGACGTTTTCTGGCGCAACATCAACCCGACCCAGGCCGACGGTCAGTTCCACGACATCGGGCTCTCCTACCAGGCGGCAATTTATTACGGCAGCGACGAGGAGAAAAAAATCGCCGAAGCCTCAAAGGAGAAGCTCGCGAAATCAGGCCGCTTCCAGAAACCGATCGTGACCGAAATCCTGCCGGTCAAGCCTTTCTATCCCGCGGAAGAGTACCACCAGAAATATTACGAAAAGAACCCGGCCGCCTATGGGGCCTACCACGTCGGTTCCGGGCGGGTGGCCTACCTCGCGAAGATCTGGGGAAAGAAATAACAGTCCGGAGCAGGAAAGGCGAAGCAAAGCTCGCCTAACGATTAGGTTTTTCATCAGGGAGGATGCGGCCGCTCATCGCATCGACCGTGACCTTGGTCCGACGCTCGCCCTCTTTCAGTTCGATCAACCAGACCAGCTTTCCCTCCACCGTTTCCAATTTTGCGGCAGTGACGCGGGCACCTTGGTGCGGCCTTAGCGCGATGTGTTGCGCCTCGTTCCTGGTAATTTTCGCGTCCCCCTCTGGATCAAGCGGGCTCGCGAAAACCAACGAGAAACCGAAGAGAAGCGAAAGGACTGAAAGACAAAAGACCTTCATCCCGTCAGCAAGCCGCTTCCCAGGGACTTTTTCAAGGCGAAAACACAGCCATGGCAGCGCCATTTTTGCCTTGGTGAGGGGCTGCCCGTCCATCCCTTGACATCCCGCGCGGGTGGCGGGTACTTCGCACCTGCCCTTGAAGCCACCATTTTTACGTCATCTCCCGCTCATCAGGCTGGCCTTCGGCCTCGCGCTGCCCCTGGTCTGGGCTGGTTGTAATCGGAGCGACGACCAAATCACTGTCTATCGCATCCCGAAGGAAACCCCGACGCCAGCCATCATACCGCCGACTGCGCAAGCCGGCGCCGCGGGCCCCGCGGTCCATTGGACGGCGCCCGCCGGTTGGGAAGAACAGGCGGCTTCCGGATTTCGCAAAGGCAGTTTTATTGTCACTGGGCCGGATGGAAAGAAGGCGGACGTCTCGGTGATTTCCTTCCCGGAAGCGGCCGGTGGGTTGCTCGCGAACGTGAATCGCTGGCGCGATCAACTCAAGCTGCCGCCAATCACCGACGTGGTCCAGGCAGGCACCCCGATGGAGGTCGCCGGTCGCGACATGTTTTTCGTCGAGCTGGTGAGCGAACAACCGCTCTCGCCCGATGGTTCAAAATCGCGCATCCTGGGCGGGATTTTTCCAGCCGGATCGGAAACGTGGTTTTTCAAAATGATCGGCCCCGATGCGCTGGTCGCGTCGCAGCGCGAGGGGTTTAAGCAATTCCTGCAAAGCGTGCACCCGGCGGAAGGGGAAGTCGCCTCCTCGACCGCGCCAGGTCCGATGAGCGCGAATGCGGGCGGCAACGATAGCAACGCTCCCACCCCGCCCCCGATCCAGTCAGCGCAGGGCGCACCGGTGCAATACACGCTGCCCTCGGGCTGGAAGGAAAAACCGCTCACGCCCATGCGTCTCGCCAGCTTTCAAGCGACCGCCCCTAACGGAAAGGAAACCGACATCTCCGTCGTTGCTCTGCCCGGAGTCGCGGGCGGTGACCTGGCGAATGTGAATCGCTGGCGCGGGCAGATGCAGCTGCCGCCGATCGATGAAGACGCGCTGGCAAAGACGGCTGAGCATGTGACGGTAAACGGTCACGATTTCCTGCTCGTCGATCTGGCGAGCGAGCAGCCGATCAACGGCGAAAAACAACGCATCTTGGCCGCGATTCTGGATGAAAACGAGCGCTCCTGGTTTATTAAAATGACGGGCGAAGATGCCGCGGTCGCGTCGCAAAAGAGCGCGTTTACTGATTTCCTGCGCGGGTTGAAAATCCCCTAACGAGTCATGCCAGAAGCCATCGTCCGTCCATTCCCGCTCAAGTCGCCTCTCCGCGTGCTCTCTTCGCTGCGTCTGACGGTGGTCTGCCTTGGGCTGGGGATGTTGCTCGTTTTTCTCGGCACGCTGGCGCAGGTCCACCTCGGAATTCATGCGGTCCAGGAGCGCTATTTTCAGAGTCTGATCGTTTTCTGGTCGCCGCCGGGAGCGAGCTGGAAGATTCCGATTCTGCCCGGCGGTTACCTGCTCGGCACCGTCCTGCTCGTGAACCTGATCGCGGCCCACGGCGTTCGCTTTCAATTAACGAAAAAGAAGCTCGGGATCATCCTCCTTCATTTCGGTGTCATCCTGCTCCTCATCGGCCAACTCCTAACCGGTCTCTTCGCGCGCGAAACGCAGATGCGGATCGATGAAGGCCAGACGGCCGGCTACTCCGAGGCGCCGCGCGAGGTGGAACTGGCGGTCATCGACAGAACGGACCCGAATTTTGACCAGGTGGTCGCAATCCCCGAGTCGATCCTGACGCGAGGCGGCACGATTCAAAATCCGACACTCCCGTTCACTCTCAACATCCGAAAGTTCATGGGCAACACGCATCTCGCGATGCGCTCGCAGATGCCAGAGGGCCGGCCCTCGCTCGCCACTGCCGGCTTCGGACCGAAGATCGTGGCCGAAGAAGCGCCGCGCACCGTGAAAGATGACGAACGCGATTTAAGCGCGGCTTATGTGGAAGTGAACGGCGTGCAGGGCTCGTTAGGCACGTGGCTCGTCTCGAATGCCATCCCCAACACCCAACCGGTGACGGTCGACGGTCACACCTACGAGCTGGTCATGCGGCAGCGGCGTTTCTACAAACAATTCGCGCTCACCCTGCTCGATTTCGCGCACGATCGTTATGCCGGGACGGATATCCCGAAAAATTTCTCCAGCCGCGTCCGGCTGCTCGACCCGGAACGGAACGAGAATCGTGAAGTACTCATCTCGATGAACGACCCGCTGCGTTATCGCGGCTTCACCTTTTACCAGAGCGGTTTCGACAACGATGATAAGACCACGATCCTGCAGGTGGTGAAAAATCCGGCGATGCTGCTCCCTTACATCGCCTGCGGGCTGGTCGCGGCCGGGTTGCTGGTGCAATTTTCGATGCACCTTTTTGGGTTCATAAGGAAGAGGGCGTGATGAAAAAGGTCGTCGCCGTTGATGATCAGGTTACCACCCGCCCGACAGCCGGCCAAGGAGGGGCGCTTTGGAAGCGCCCTCGGCGGTTTAAAACCGCCGCTCCTTGGATTTGGCTGATCGTGGCGGCGACGCTGCTTTACGTGAGCGCGCCGCTCTTTCGGCACGACAAAACGGGCGGCTTTGAGCTGGATAAATTCGGCCGGCTGCCGGTCCTGCTCAACGGCCGGATCAAGCCGCTCGACACCGTCGCGCGCAATTCGCTCCTCATCATTCACGGGAAACAGACCCTCCGCACCGGGGAAGGCGCGATGACGCCGATGGCGTGGCTGGCGGAGGTGATGATGAAGCCGGAGCAGGCCGATCAGCGAAAAGTTTTTGTCATCCGCAACGCCGACACCCTGGCCGCGCTCGGCTGGAAACCGGACGCGGAAAAATACTTTTCCTTCCAGGAATTTGTTCCGCACCTCCAGGAGATCGAGCAGAAAGCGTCCCTGGCGCAAAGAGTGGAGGCGCCACTGCGCTCGCC
>JACCZO010000212.1 GCA_013695925.1 Chthoniobacterales bacterium | reverse complement strand
GCGCTTCGCGATGCTCTTTGAGGAATTGCGCCAGCCTCGCCTCGGCCACGCTGAAATGCTTCGTCTTGAGCGAACGCCAAACCTCTTTGCCGTTCGCATACGCTCTGGCATAGTAGCCGCCAGACCGTTTATGCCTAACGAGATTCGAGAGCCGCGTTCTTTCCCAGGTTTGCGCTGTTTTGCACTGTTTCACAGCCCGACCGTAGAACTTGACCGTAGAACATGCAACCAGAATCTTTTGGGAGGATCGGTTTTACCTAAGTAAAGCGCCCATAGCTCAGCCGGATAGAGCATCGGATTTCTAATCCGACGGTCGCAGGTTCGAGTCCTGCTGGGCGCGCTTTTCCAGAAAGTGGGTGAACGCGCGCGATCAGCGCTTCTGGAGAAACTCTGCGACGGTGAGCCCGATGTCACGGCCGATCTGGCGAAGCAGCGACGGGGCACCCAATCTTTCGAGCAGCCGACAGACCTCGGCGGGTTTCAGGACCGGCACCAAACCCATGGTCAAGCCACGGCGATGCTTTGAGTCCCGACGAATTCAGCTTCCAGCCGCGGCTCCCCATCTTCCATCAGCATGGCGATCACTTCGCGCAGGTGGGCCTGGAGTTCATCGAGCGACTCCGCTTGCGAATGCGCGCCGGGAAATCCGGGGACATAGCCCACGAGTAGACCGGTCGCCGGATCGCGTTCCACCACGGCAGTGAAATTCGTCACGCCGGCAGTATCCTCTCTTTCAAAACCGATGCAAAGGGCACGGTGGGGTGCGTTTCCTCGCCAAGCTCGTAGGAAAACTTACGCATGAATAGGATGGTTTTGGATTCTCCTGCTCTTCCTATCCTTGATGGCGCAAAACCGCGAAAATCTCGTCGAGCCTGGAAACGGAAGGTTAGAAAGTTGTCACGGGAACTCCCTGCAAAATGGGCGGCGGTCATGCCCGCTACTTGGAAATCAATTTCCGCTTCGCGGAGATCGTACCGAGATTTCAGTAAACCTCTTCGTGCGAACCGATGTTGATGAGGACGATTACTTCGCGACCAGTTTTAGGGTGTTTCTGTCTCGAGAAGACAATTCGGCAGTCGTACGCCGCCGAGCACGCGTGCAACCCCGCCAACCGGCCACTAAGATGATGAGTCTTTAGACGCGGGTCGTCCAAGTTCGAGGCCATTCGACCCAGCGCCCGTTCGATCGGTTCCTGGAGCGCGGGATTTTTCGAGACCAATCGGCGGAAGGCGCGCTGAAAACGTGGACTGGAGACGAATTCACGCACGATCACTCCGCGCACGAAGTCCCGCGATAATCTCGTCCAATGGTTGGCTCTTCAGCTTGCCCGAACGAAACGCCCGGGTTGCCTTTTTCGCCTCTGCTGCCGTCTCGACGCGCCATGCTTCGACCGCGCGATGGCGGAGCAAATCCTTCAGCATCGCCTGTTCGTCCCTCGATAATGCTGCCGCTTGCCTTAGCACGCCTTCCAAAGTCACTCCGGCCATTAAGTTATCTTTCCCACGCGGATGAATGATTTCAAATCCAAAATGCCACGGTGTCGCGACGGGAACGACGATGTCCTATCCGCGCACCGTGTCGGTTGGATGAGGATTCAGTCGCTGCGTCAATCCCCTAACCACTTCCGCTCGTGTTCGAGCAGCCATTTCTTGCGCCAGAGTCCGCCGCCGTAGCCGCAGAGCGTGCCGTCGGCGCGGATGACGCGGTGACACGGAATGATGATCGACATCATATTCATGCCGTTGGCGCGGCCGACCGCGCGGCGCGCGCCAGGATCGCCCAGACGTTCCGCCATCCAGGAATAGGAGCGCGTCTCGCCAACCGGGATGGACCGCAGCACCTCCCAGGCGCGGAGTTGAAATTCCGAGCCCACGGGTGCGAGCGGGAGGTCGAACTCGAAGTTCTCGCCGGCGAAGTAGTCGGCCAGTTGTGCGCGGAGCGCGCTGAGGTGCTCGTGCTCACCGGGCACCACGCTCTTGCCAAGGCGTTCGCGCAGGGTTGGCAGCTCGCGTTCGAGGGCGCGGCGATCGCCGAACTCGAGCAGGCGCACGCCTTCATCATCCGCCACCGCCAGCATCGTGCCGAGTGGTGTCGTTAGGCGCTCGGCCAGCAGGCAATCGCGTCGCTTTGCCGTCGTCGGCGCGTCGCCGAAAATCTTGGTGAAGGCTTCGCGGAAACCGCTCTCCGACTCGAAGCCGCTGCCATGGCGTGCTTCCTCCACACTCTCCCCGCGGCGCACTTCGCGCAGGGCGAGGCCCATCCGCCGCGCGCGATGGTAAGCCTGGAAGGTCATCCCGTAGAAACGCTTGAACTGGCGGCGCGCGGTTGAGGGATCGATTGCGAGCGAGCTCAGCTCCTTGTCGGTCAGGCGACCGTCGGGCGCTTTCTCGACCTCGGCACGGAGGCGCTTGATCAATTCCGGCGCGGAACGCTCCGGATCCATCGGCTGGCAGCGCAGGCAGGGACGATAGCCGCCGAGCAGCGCCTCGTTAGGCGAGGGAAAGAACTCGACGTTTTGCCGGGCCGGTTTTTTCGCGCTGCAAGTCGGCCGGCAGAAGATCCCGGTCGTGCGCACGCCGACGAAGAAGATGCCTTCGAAACTGGAGTCGCGGTTCACCAGGGCGCGATACATGGTGTCGTTAGACGGAAGAAGTTCGGGTGTTTTCATGCGCGTTCGATGGCAAAGGTGTAGCAGCCGCGGTCGGCGCTCCGCGCCTGCAGAAATTTAGTTTCCGGGTTGGCGAGGAGCTTTTCAATGATCGTTTCCGGATCGCGATCGCCCACCACCTCAGCGTCGATCATGTCCTGTTGCGCGTTGTAGGCGCGAATCACCCGGCCCTCGCGGAAAGCTGGCGGGTATTGCCCGTTTGCTTCGTAGACGGGGCAAGGTTGAGCGTGGACGAAGATCGGGCCGGTCTCGGAATAGGGCCGCCCCGGTGCGATCGATGCAAACGGAAACAAAACCAGTTGCTCGCCCGGCTGCGCCCAGTGCAGACAGTGCCGGCACGGATAGCCGGTCGGCGAATCAGCGGTCACATAAACGTGGTCCGGGGCACCAGCTTCCGCCGCGCGCCGTGCCGCCGCCGCGACCTCGGAATTTAAAGGAACCACTCGATAGTTGGATGCTTTCATGACCCAAGCCTAAGCGCGGACGATCCGCCTGCGCATCGACGGATTTCGGGCAATGAATTTCCCGGCCCGGTGCCGAGGCCACCCCAAGCGAGATCAGGAATGAAAGCGTCAGGGGCTGAAAATCTCATTCTCAATCGCGACTGCAAAACAAACTTCCAGGGCGGGACCGATCACAGAAATCGCAGGGAAAGTCTGAACTTGACCGTTTAAAGCGGTCGAGCTCGCAAACTCGGGTATTGCATCATGAATGTGACAGGGCACGAGCGCACGAGAGCCGGGAGTTTCCAAGTTCTGATCCAGAGAGCGCGCTGCCGGAGGCCGGGTTTACGGCTTGGACGGCTTGCAAAGCCGCCCTCCGACCCAGCTGCCCCCCAGCACAGTGTGTTCACTTTTAAAAAACTCACTGCACGAGAGCCGGGAGAAGGGTAGCGCAAGCTTCCAGCTTGCAGAACCAAATGCGCAAGCTGGAAGCTCGCGCTACCCGGCAAACGAGCATGTCTCCGGAGGGTCATGCTTCCGCATGACCTTCTCCTACCAGCGATGAAACGCCGGATGGCCTTCTTTCACCGCCACAAACGTGCCGCGGCAGGTCGCACAGACTTTTCCACCAGCGCTCAAGGTGCCTTCGATCGTGGCCCGGTCGGGTCGTGACTCGACCACCTTGGCGGAAAGTTGAATTGCGTCCTTCGTCGGCGTGGGCCGGAGCAACTTGATCGCGTAATCGGCCGTCACAGTGCAGGGGACGCGCTCTTCCCCAGATTGCTTCATCAAAAACCAGGCGGCGGTCCAGTTGCAGTGGCAATCGAGCAGCGTGCCAATGATTCCGCCGTTCAAAACTCCCGGGAACGCTTCGTATTTCGGCTCCGGTTTCCACTCCGCGACCACTGCGTCGCCCTCGGGGAAACTGCGGATGCGCAGGCCTTCCTGGTTCGATGGTCCGCAACCCCAGCAGGCATTGTTAGGCGCGTATTTTTCCTGAAGCGATGGTTGTTCGTTCATGGTAGCGCAAGCTTCCAGCTTGCAGAACCAAATGCGCAAGCTGGAAGCTCGCGCTAC
>JACCZO010000210.1 GCA_013695925.1 Chthoniobacterales bacterium | reverse complement strand
TCGCGCAGGAAAAAGTTTCCGGCCTGGGGAAAAAAGAGCAGCTCGCTTTTTACATCAACGCCTACAACGCCTGGATCCTGCATGAAGCGCTCGGCAAATACCCGACCAAGAGCGTGAAGGATTTGCTCTTCACCTTTTTCACCGGGCAGCGAATCACGGTCGCAGGAGAGAAGATGAGCTTCAATCACCTCGAGAAGGACATCATCCGGCCGAAGTTTAACGAGCCGCGAGTGCATTTCGCGCTCAATTGCGCGAGCGGCAGTTGCCCGCCCTTGAACCCGGAGCCTTTCCGGGCCGATAAGCTCGACGCCCAACTGGAAAAACTCTCGGTTGCTTTCGTCAATTCGCCGAAGGGCGTTGACTACAACGCGAAGAAAAAGACGGCGGCGCTCTCCACGATTTTCAATTGGTACAAGGACGACTTCAAAGCCGTCGGCGGCCCGGTCGCGTTCATCAACCAGCGTCGCAATCCGCCTCTGCCTAACGACGTCAAGATCACCTACCAGGATTATGACTGGTCGTTGAACGAGGCGAAATAAGTTGCCGAGTCCTGAAATGACCTCTGCAGAACAATGGCGGGCCCGTTGGGGCGCCTTTCGCCGGCCGATTGCGGAGGAAAAAGCGCGAGTCCTGCAGGAGCGATGGGATTCGCTCCCCGCCGAATTGCAGACCGATAACCAGATCGCAGGCCGGCACCTGACCCACTGCGGCTTTACGTTAGGCGCGAGTTATTGCTCCTTTCACTGCACCCACTGTTACCTGCCGAAAAACGCCAACTCGGTCCCGATTCCGTCGCTCGCCCAGGTGAAGGAACAGATCGATGCCAACCGCCGTTTCCAAGGGCCGGGCGGCGGGTTGCAAATCACCGGCGGCGACGTGGCGGACGCCTACTGGCGCGCCGGCCGGACGGACGAACTGGTCGAGATCGTTCGTTATGCCATTTCGGTTGGCTCCATTCCCATGCTCATGACGCACGGGCAGACGCTGATCGAGCAGCCGGAATTTCTTGAGCGGCTGGTCGTGGAAGGCGGTCTGCGCCAGATCTCGGTCCACGTCGACATGACGCAGGCAGGGCGGCACGGTTATCCGATCGGGCGAATCAAATCCGAGGCCGATTTGCATCCCGTGAGGCAGGCTTTCACCGACCTCGCGCTGCACGTCCGCGCACGGACGGGACTCTCGCTGGAGTACGCGCTCAGTTTCACCGTCACGCGTAAGAACATCGATGACGTGCCTGAAGTCTTGCGCTGGTATCTGGCCGATCCGCAGCGGACCTACATCTGGCGCATGATCAGTTTCCAGCCCGAAGCCGATACCGGTCGGACGATTTTCTCGGAACGTCCGATCACGCCTAACGACGTCTGGGAAAAAATTTGCGCAGGTGTCGGCTTGCCCTTGCGGCGAGACGTTTCGATTTTTGGCCACCCGGATTGCAACAGCTGGGCCTCGCTCCTCGTCGCGCGGCCGTCGGGAAAGATCTTCCCGCTCCTCCCGGACGACCCGAAATTCGACAAACTCCTCGGGGAAGTGCTGCGTAAGATCGGCGGCCTCTCGCTTGTGAACGACGACGCCGGCACGCCGCCGTTTCGTCTCCTCGGCGTGCTCCTGCAACATCCACTCCTGGCGGCCAGGGCGCTCTACCAGATCGGGCGCTACATGACTTCGCGGAATGCGCCGCCCGAGATCCTGCACTCGTTAGTGCGCGGCCAGGTGCACACCGTCGGCGTCGGGATGCACAATTTCATGGACGCGGCCCGGGTCGCCAATGCCGCTCACGATCCGGTGGTGCGGGCCCGGCTCGACTCCTGCGTTTTCAAAGGCGCGGTCAAACGCAACGGCGCGTGGGAGGCGGTGCCGATGTGTTCGATGAACCAGCAAACCTGGTCGGAAGTTTACGAGGCGCGCCTGAACGATCCCGAACTGGTGGAGCAGAGAAGATAGCGCAAGCTTCCAGCTTGCGGCCTGGTAAATCGAGCAAGCTGGAAGCTCGCGCTACCCTGCTAAAGAAGATCGCGCACCTGCGCCACGGCGCGCAGATAGATGCGATGCGGACCGCCCCGCATCAATTCTTCCCGGACCAGCTCGACGACGTCGTTTTTTCCCGCGGGCAGCATCTGGCGCATCTTCCGGCCCTTGGTCCGGCCGAAGAAAACGTCGAGCAGATCCGCGCCGGCACGATGCTCGATCCGAAATTCGGCCGAGTCGGTCGTAATCTGGCAGCCGCTGATTGGCTCGCCCTTTTTCTCGTGCAGGGCGACGCCGATCCTGCGCCGGCCGGCCTCCGTCTCTTTTTCGAAGCCTAACGATTTCCCTTTCCCGGGGCTGCGTTCCCATTCCAACTGGCCGGCCAGCCAGCCGACGAGGAGAAGTGCGGTCGAGCGGAACTCCGGCGCGTGTTCGATTTCGAGCGCCTTGATTTCATCGAGATGATGATGAGTCGCGGGATGGTCGAAAAACTGGGCGAGAGCGAGGCGGAGATGGACGAGGCGCACCCAGTTGAGGTCGCAGAGGACGATGCGATGGCGCGCTTCCTTCTGCGCGTCCTCGACCAGGTCCAACTGCTCCCCGAAGTGGCCCCAGGTCTGGCTGTCGTAAATCACGCGATCGATCCAGGCCCAGAGCTGCGGGTCGAGCGGGGCGCGAAATTCCTCCTGCCACCAAAGGTAAAGCGGCAGATCGGAATCGAGCTGGGCGAAAACAATGTTGGGCAGGAAACCGCATTGCCTGCCCTGCAGGGAAAACGAGAGCTGCTCCGAGCAGACCTGTTTGCTCCCGGCGCGGCTTACGTGGCAGTGCGCGCTGATCCAGGCCTCGACCCGGCTCTCCGGCGCGCCCGGGTTGGCCGCGATGACGATTGCGCGGCAGGCGTGTTCTTCGGTCAGGCGCGCGACGATGGCGGTGTTCTTGCCTAACGAGTCCGGCGCTTCGCTGTAGACCGCGAGGTTGATGAGCGAGGCCCGGGTCATGACCCCGTCGGCCGCGTCCCAGAGTTTCTTCAACTCGCGGTGGATCTGGCCGACCTCGACCGGGAGGCCAGCGGAGAAAGTTTCAGCGGTCGCAGTCATCAGGGTGCCGGGTAGCGCACACGTCTCGTGTGCTGCCACCGCGGTGTTCCACCGCGACAGGCTTTTCGGGGCGCATCGCTGCGTGGAAAGTTCGCGATGGTGAGACACCATCGCCAGCACACGAGACGTGTGCGCTACCCGTAAGAAAACGCCGCCTCACAATCTCCTCCACGCGCGCCCGTCGCGCGCCATCAGCTCGTCCGCTTCCTCCGGTCCCCACGAGCCGGCGGGGTAGCTGCACAATTTCGGCGCGCCTTCCTTCGCGGCCCACGCTTCGTGGATCGTGTCGATAAAGGCCCAGGCCTGCTCCACTTCGTCGCGCCGCGCGAAAAGCGTGGCATCGCCCGCCATGGCGTCGAGCAGGAGCCGCTCGTAGGCCTCCGGACTCGCCTTCCCAAAGGAGGTTCCGTAATGAAAATCCATTTTCACCGATTCGATCCGGAAACTCGTTCCCGGGACCTTGGCCTGCATCCGGAGCGAGATCCCTTCATCAGGCTGGATCCGGATGACGAGCACATTCTGGTCGATCGCCTGCGACTCGCGATTAAACAAAACCTGCGGTGCTTTCTTGAAATGGACGGAAATCTCCGTGCCCGATTTGGGTAGCCGCTTTCCGACCCGGACGTAGATCGGCACGTCGGCCCAGCGCCAGTTATCGGCCCGCAACCGGAGCGCGACAAAAGTCTCGGTGTGCGATTTTGGATCGACCCCTTTTTCGTCGCGATACGCCGCCACCGACTCGCCTGCGATCGTGCCCGCGCCGTATTGCCCGCGGACGACGTGGGTGCCGACCTCGTCCGCTTTGTAGGGCCGAAGCGAGCGCACCACTTTCACTTTTTCATCGCGAATGCTGTCCGCTCCGAGATCGGTCGGCGGCTCCATTCCGACCAGGCAAAAGAGCTGGAGCAAATGATTCTGCACCATGTCGCGCAAGGCGCCCGCGCCCTCGTAGTAACCGGCGCGATTCTCCACGCCTAACGTTTCCGCGGCCGTGATCTGGACGTGGTCGATGTAGCGCGCGTTCCAGAGCGGCTCGAAGATCGCGTTGGCGAAACGCAGGACCAAAATATTTTGCGCCGTTTCTTTGCCGAGGAAATGATCGATCCGGTAGGTTTGATTTTCCGTGAACGAACGCTGCACGACGCGGTTGAGATGACGGGCCGATTCCAGATCGGT
>JACCZO010000185.1 GCA_013695925.1 Chthoniobacterales bacterium | reverse complement strand
GGAGCAGCGGATTCTCCTGCATGCCTCTGAAGAATTGGCGCCACTTGCTCCAATCGACCCGGATCGCAATCGCCTGATCGGTCCCCGCAACGAGGAAAGATTCGAGGAGTGAAGTCGCTTCGCCCGGCGTGATTCCCATCGTGCCCTGGCGGGCGAGAAATTCCGCGACGCGTTCGTTCCGCGCCACATAACCTTCGCCACTGAGCACGCCCCAGTTTACGGTCAACGCCGGCAAACCGAGCGCCTGGCGATGATGCGCGAGCGAATCGATGAACGCGTTGGCCGCGCTGTAATTTCCCTGCGCGGGATTGCCGAAAATGCTCGAGACGGACGAGAACATGACGAAGCAATCGAGCGCTAGCTCGCGCGTCGCTTCGTGCAGCAACCAGGCGCCGTAGGCCTTTGGCCTAACGACTGCTCGCATCCGTTCGGGGTTGAGCGAAGCGAGCGGCGCATCGTCGATCACCATCGCAAGATGGAAAACGCCGCGCAGCGGATGCCCGGCGGTTTCGATCTCAGCGAAGAGAAGTTTGACATCGTTAGGCATAGCGACGTCGGCGGAGACGACACGCACTTCCACGCCGCGTTCTTCCAGTTCCTCGACGAACTTCTGCGCCTCGGGATTCGAAGCACCACTCCGGCTAGTCAGCACCAGGTGGCGTGCGCCGCAGTCGGCCAGCCAGCGCGCCAACACCTTGCCGTAGCCGCCAAACGCGCCCGTGATCAGGTAACTCGCGTCCGCTTTCACCTCGAAACCGGGTGCCGGCAATTCGCCGTGGCGCGGAACAAACGGAGTCGGGAATGCCACCACCACTTTGCCGATGTGCTTGCCGCCCGCCATGAGGCGAAACGCGGAATCGATCCGGCTCGCCGGGAAGGCGCGGAACGGCAGCGGCCGCAGCGCGCCCTTCTCGAGAAGCTTGCAAATATCGCCGAGCATCTTGCGCGTCAGCTCTTCGTCGCCGTGGAAAACCGCGTCCATCGCCACGACGTGGAATGAGGCGTTGTTGCGCAACGGCCGCAGTGGGATGCGGGTGTTTTGGTAAATGTCGCGCTTCCCGATCTCGATGAAACGCCCGAACTCCGCCAGACAGGAAAGCCCCATTGGGATCGCCTCGCCGGCGAGCGCATTCAGAACGACGTCGACGCCTTTGCGATCGGTCAGCTCGAGCACCGCCTCGGCAAAATCACCGCGGCGCGAATCGATCACATGCTGCACGCCTAACGTTCTTAAAAGCGCGCGTTTGCTCGGGCTCCCCGCGCTCGCGATCACTTCCGCGCCGAGATGTTGCGCGATCTGGATCGCGGCCATGCCGACGCCACCTGCGCCCGCATGGACCAAAATGCGTTCGCCGCGGCGGAGCCGGGCGACGTTTTGCAGCGCGTGCCACGAGGTCATGAAGACGACCGGCAAGGTGGCCGCTTCTTCAAAAGTGAGATTGCCCGGAATACGCCGGACGTCGCCGCCGCGGGCGATCGTTTGGGTGGTAAGACCGAAGACCGCCAGGCCGAAAACACGATCACCCGGCGCGACATGGGTCACACCTGCGCCAACTTCCCTGACGATGCCGCCAACTTCGTCGCCGAAGATGCGCGCGTCCGGCGCGTCGCCCGGATAGAGCGCGAGCGCCTTGAGCACGTCGCGGAAATTCATCCCGGCCGCCTTCACGTCGATCAACACCTGGCCCGGTTCGCACTTCGGCAACTCGAAGGGCGCGAAACGCAGGGTATCGAGATGCCCGCGCTCACGGGATTCTAGGCGCAGCGGCAGATCGGCGTCGAGCCATTGCTGGCGCGTCGGCCGCCCACGATCGAGTCGACGCACATAACGCGCTTCACCGCGCAGGGCGATTTCGCGTTCACCATCCTCGCGCAAAAGTTCGCTCCAAAGAGCAACCCAATCCGCGGACGATGCCTCGGCGGGAAGATCGATCGAGCGCCACGCCAGGTTGGAATACTCGTTCAGAATCACGCGCATCAACCCGATGGCGGGCGCTTGTTCGACCGCGCAGGGCGTCGATTCGCTCCCGACGGATTGAGCGTTTCGTGTCACCAGATCGAGGCGCAATTTGCCCGCCGGCCGAGCCGCTTCGAGCGCGTTGGTGAAATGGAGCAGAGCGTCGAGGCTGTCGGATTCGTCCACCTTCTCCGCGAGATTCCAGAGATAAACGACGCGCTCCGGCGACGTCTCGGCGCAGAACTCGACCAGCTTTTGCCAGTCTTCGAACGTTCCCGGTCGCAGATTAAAAGCATCCTGGCCGTCGAACTCGAAACTCTTTCCAACCCACCCGACGCGGCAGCGCGCACCACTGGCGCGCACTTGCCTAACGAGCGCCTCACTCAGCTCCGACTTGTCGGCGAAAACGAGCCAGGATTTCTCCGCCGGCTTTTCCGTTGCCGGCTCAGCCGCGCTCGACGTTTTCTCGTTCGCCTTGCGCGCGAGCAAACCGATCTGGCCTTCGCCGCCCGTCGGTCCGATTAGTCCAGGGAGCGACGCCGTTTCGCTAAAACCGCTCTCGCGCAGTGCTGATTCCCATTGCGCGCGATTGAGCAACGGCTGTTCCGGCCGCAGATCGCGATCGGTCAGGCGCCACCAGCCACTCGTTAGGCCGAAAACCGTCTCGGTCCAGAGCTGCGGCGTGGCCGTGTCCATAAAAAGCAGGCTGCCATCGGGCGCGAGCAAACCGTGCAGATTGCGCAACGCGTCGCGCACGTCGCGGACCGCGTGGATCACGTTAGTACCGATGATAAAATCGAAGGAACCGGCTTCCAGTTCCTGATCCGGGCCCGATTTCTCGAGATCGAAAATCTTGAACTCGACTTCCGGAAAGCTGGCCAGCTTTTGGCCCGCGCCGGAGAAGAACGCCGCCGAGACATCGCTGAAAATGTAGGAGTGCAGACCGCGCTCGAGGAGCGGGAGGACCTGCGAGGCGAGACCGCCGGTGCCAGCGCCAACCTCGAGAATGCGCAGACCGCGCCCTTCCGGCAGGCGACGCGCCGCGCTACTGATGGCGGCTGCGATGCCCGCGATCCAGTGACTGGTGAAAAGCCCGTCGCCGTAGAAATGATCGAGCAACTCCGCGCCGATGCCGGAAAAGAGGACTTGGACGGCGTCTTTCTCGCCCTGCAAAATCGCGCCCAGCTCAGAGCAGCTTGCTTCGCAGAGAAGCGCTTCGGGAAGATGGCCGGGATGGGCCTGAATATAATCACGCAGGGTCCGGCCGGCGGAATCGGCCGCCTTGGCAAAACGCGCCGTTGGTTGCCAGCCCTTCTTGGTGGCGCGGAGCAAAGCGTGCCTAACGAGTCCGACAGCCAGCCGTTCGAAGGCGGGCCGCATCGGCGGGGCAACGCGGAGCGAGTCGGCATCAAAAGTCGTTTTCGGCGCCACGCCCATGTCGCGCAATCCGCGCGCCAACTGGGCCGCCGCGAGATCGTCCATCGCGCAGAGCGCCTGCTCCAATTCGGAGTGACCGCGGGTCTCGATCACCCGATCGATTGCTTCTTGTGCAGTGGCCTGCAGTTGCTCGAGCGGGAGCGGCGGAATGGCCGGCTTCACCGAGTCGTTAGGCGTGCGTTCCCAGGCGACGTGGTAAGTGACGTCGCGGGTGCCGCCGGGAGTGGTCGCACGGCCCGCCCCAGCGAGACTGATCGCGCGGAAACCATCGACCAGCACGCATGGCTTCCCGGCGTTATCGAAAATCTCGATGTCGCCCTCGATGAAATCGTCGGCAAACTCCTGCACCTTCGCGCTGACCCGCGTCGCGGCGCCGGGCGAACCGAGATACAAGATGCGGCCAAAGCGCACCGGGAGTTTCATCCGCGCCTGCCGGCCCTCCACCGTCGCCGCGCCGGCTGAGAAGACTTGGAGCGCGCCGTCGAAGAGGACCGGATGCAGCGCGTATTCGTCCGCCCGCGGAGCGATCTCGTCCGACAAGGTGACGCGACCGGTCGACTTTCCGGCCCCGGCGGCCAGCTCGCGAATCGGCCGAAATTCGTCGCCGTAACGCAAACCGAGATCGCTCATGTGACGATAGAAACCATCGACTGCGACCGATTGCGTTTCCGGATTTGCCTTCCATTTCGAAAAAGAGAAAGCGGATTCCGTTCGCTCGCTCCGGAGCGAACCGACGACGTGAATCGACCAGGAAACGCTCTGGTCGAATCGACTCTGGATGGTGAAGGTGCGTTCGTTAGGCGAATAGGCGACCTCAAGCTGCACGCCGGAAGGCGGATCTGGCAGGATGAGCGGTTTGCGAATCTCGAAATCCTCGACCGCGAAGGGCCGGCCTTCGAACAACTGCACGCCAGCCTCGAGCACGAGCTCGACAAACGCGGCCGCTGGGAAGATGACGTGGTTCTCGATCTTGTGGTCTTTGAGAAACGCCATGTGCCGCGAGTCGAGACGCGCAATCCAGGTCGGCATCGCGCGCGGCAGGCGGACATCGAGCAGACCCCGTCCACCCGGGGCGAGACGGCCTTCGCGGGCGTCGCTCGCTTCGTTCCACCAGCGGGCCTTTTCCCAGGCGTAGGCGGGGAGCGAAAGCAGATGCCGCGACGGCGTCATGGCGGAGAAGTCGATCGACACCCCGGCGCGATGGAGGTCGAGCGCGGCTTCGAGCATCGATTCGAATTCGCGTTCGCGGCGGACGGAAGAGATGATCGGCGCCTTGGCGCCACGCGCGATGAGCGACTCCTGAGCGGCGTGGGCGAGGGTGGGATGGGCGCTCATTTCGAGCCAGACATCGACTCCGAATTCGGCCAGCGCATTGACCGCCGAAGAGAAACGCACCGCCTCACGAATGCCGCTGCCCCAATAGGCCGCGTCGCATGCTTCACCGGCCTGACGTTCGCCCGTCACCGTGCTGAAAAACGGGATCGTACCCGCCTGCGGTTTGAGGTCGGCCAGCGTTTCCTCCAGCGTTTCGGCCGCCGGCCGCATGAGCGGGTGATGGAACGGATGGTCGACCTTCACCAGGCGCGCGAAAGCGCCCTTTGCTTCGAGCTCGGCCGCCATCGCTTCGAGCGAAAGGCTCGGCCCGGAAAGTGTGATCGAACGCGGGCCGTTGTAAGCGGAAATGTTAACCGTGCGATCGTGCCGGGCGATGAGCGCGAGCGCTTCCTCTTCCGGCAAACCGACCGCGAGCATGGTGCCTTCGCCGCGACCGCATTCTTCCATCAAACGCGCTCGAAGCGCGATGATGCGCGCCGCTTCTTCGATCGTGAAAATTCCCGCAACACAAGTAGCGGCGATCTCGCCGACACTGTGACCGACGACGGCCGCGGGCTCGACGCCCCAGGATTTCCAGAGAGCGGCGAGCGCGATTTGCATCGCAAAAATCGCCGGCTGCCCAATCTCGGTGCGCGACATCTGCGACGTCTCTTCGGTGCGGTTGAGTTCCTCGAGCAACGAGAAGCGCGTCCACGGGCGCAGCGCGGCGTCGCAACGCTCGATCGCTTCGCGAAAGATCGGCGCTTGCTTCATTAACTCCCGGCCCATGCCCCACCATTGCGGGCCCTGGCCACTGAAGATAAAACCGATCCGTGGCGCTTCTTCACGGCGCGCGCTGAAAGCGGAACGGATCTTCGTGCTCTCGCCGTTTTGCGCAAAGCCGTCGAGTTCTTCGGTTAGCTCCGCCCAATTCGAGGCGGTCAGAGTAAGCCGGTGCGGATGATGATTCCGCCGTCCGCCTAACGAGTAGGTGAGATCAGGCAAAACCGGCGAGCTACCGTTGGAATCGGCGTGTTCTTTGACCCACGCGCTCAACTTGCCTGCGGAATTCTGGAGCGCTTTTTCGGAGCGGGCGGAAAGCATCAGCGGCCAGGGCCGGGCCGCGGGAAACTCGGAAGATTTGACCGGGAGAGGGGACGGCGGCTCGACCAGGATGACGTGCGCGTTGGCGCCGCCGAAGCCGAAGGAATTGACTCCGGCCATGCGCTCGCCGATTCCATCCGGAAAAGGCTCGAGCTCGGTTGGCACGCGCAACTTGAGCTTCTCGAAATCGATGTGCGGGCTCGGCGTTTTGAAGTGAAGACTGGGCGGGATCTGGCCGTGTCGCAGGACGAGCATGGCCTTGAGAAGTCCGGCCACCCCCGCGGCGGTTTCGAGATGGCCGAGATTGGTTTTGATCGAGCCGATCGGGAGAGGCGTCGAGCGGTTGGCGCAGAGCGCATCGGCCAGGGCGTGGGCTTCGATCGGGTCGCCCACGGCGGTGCCCGTCCCGTGCGCTTCGACAAATCCGATCTCCTCTGGCGCGATCCCCGCGTCCGCGCAGGCGTCGCGAACCAGCCGCGTCTGCGCTTCCGGGCTGGGGAGCGAGATCCCGTTGGTATGCCCGTCCTGATTGATCGCTGTGCCGAGGATCACGCCACGGATCGGATCGCCATCCGCGAGCGCCTGAGAAAGCCGTTTCAGCAACACCATGCCCGCGCCTTCGCCGCGGACGAATCCGCTCGCGCTGGCGTCGAAGGCGGCGCACCGCCCCTCGGGCGAGAGCATGCCCGCCTGGGAAAATCCGATGAAGCCGCCAGGGGTAATCATGACCGTGACGCCTCCCGCCAGAGCTGTCTCGCCGCGTCCGGTCCAGATGTAGTCGCAGGCCATGTGCAGGGCCGTGAGCGCGGAGGAACAGGCGGTGTCCAGCGCCACGCTCGGACCGCGCAGGTTCAGGCAATAAGAGATGCGATTGGCGGCGATGCTGTGCGCGCTGCCGGTCGGCGTATGCGGGCCGATGCCGAAATGATCGAATGGGTTGCTCTGGATTCCCTGGTAATCGTTATGCGAAATGCCGACGAAAACGCCGAGATCGGTCCCGCGCTCGAAATCGAGCACGAGGCCCGCCTCTTCGATCGCTTCCCAAGCCGTCTCGAGGAGGAGCCGATGCTGCGGATCGACATACGACGCTTCCCGGGGCGAGATGCCGAAGAATTGCGGATCGAATTGATCGATCCCGTCGATGAACCCGCCCCGCTGCACGATCGACTTGCCCGCCACGCCCGGTTCGGCGTCGTAGTAGCGCTCGACGTTCCAGCGATCGGGCGGCACATCGCTCACGCCTTCCCGGCCGTCGACGAGGAATTTCCAGAGCGAATCGGTGGAGTTCACGCCGCCGGGGAAACGGCAGCCGACTCCAATGATGGCGATACGTTCTTTTTGCATGGTCATGAGTTACCTGGCAGGGGCGGATTGATCAGTGCTGACGGCGAGCATGTCAAACGATCTACCCATCAGGGCGGGGGAGTAAGACGTCAACGGACGCCCTGGCATTCACTGATGTTAAGTTCCATTCGTTTTCCGGCGCGCTGACACACGTATCCGTGCCGCGAATTACGCTTTACAGATGTTGGCGGAAAACCGGACATGCGGGAAGCGCGTTTGAATCTGGTGACTCGTTTTCGGAATCGATGTTGATAAAACGCACGCATGAACGGCCAGGAACCGTGTTGAGACGAGAAGCGCTCGTCGCTTCCCGGTTTTCCGCGCCGACAACCTCTGCCATGGTAACAACCTGATGTGCGGTATTGCCGGAATCATAGACCTCGCCGGGCAGCGCCCCGCGCCCTTTGGGGCGGTGCAGCGGATGTCCCGCGCGCTGATACACCGCGGTCCGGATGAAGAAGGTTTTCTCGAGCGTCCTGGGATTTCACTGGCTTCACGCCGGCTGAGTATTGTCGGCCTGGCCGACGGACAACAGCCGATGACGAACGAGGAGCGGAATCTGTTCGTCGTTTTTAACGGCGAACTTTTCGATTACGTGGAACGGCGCGAGGAGCTCTCTGCGCAGGGGCATCGGTTCGTCACCCATTGCGATACGGAGATCATCCCGCACCTCTGGGAGGAGCACCGGGAGGAGACATGGGGACAGTTCCGTGGGCAATTTGCCATCGCTTTGTGGGACGGTCAAAGGCGCCAACTTCATCTCGGTCGCGACCGCTTTGGGATTTCGCCGCTTTATTGGAGTCGCCAGGGCGACTGGCTTCTCTTCGCCTCAGAGATCAAAGGGCTGCTCGCCTCCGGCATGGTTCCGCCACGGCCCGATCGCAAGGGACTCGATCACGTCTTTACCTTCACCGCCATCCCGGGACCGCGGACCTGTTTTGAAGGGGTGCAGCTTTTGCCGGCCGGGCGTTGTCTGCGCATCACTCCGGGCAGCGACGGGGCGGGCGCGGAGATCGCGGAGCGCGCCTTCTGGGAAATGGATTTCCCGGCACAAGGCGAGGAGGTGTGGGGTGAGGATGCCGAGGCGCTGGTGGATGAATTTGAGGGGCTGCTTTTGCAAGCGGTCGAGGAACGGTTGCGCGCCGATGTCCCGGTTGGCTCTTATCTTTCCGGCGGGGTGGATTCGAGCCTGATTCTCGCCCTGGCCTGCCGGCTCAAAGGTCCGCAGATCAACACCTACACGGTGCAGGTGACTGAGCCAGGCCTGGACGAGCTGAGCGCGGCCAGCCTGTCGGCCAAACACATCGGGGCCAAGCCGCCCATCGTGCAGCAATACGGCGATCGCGAGGCGCTCGAGAGTTACCCCAGGTTGATCGAGGCCGCGGAGGCGCCGGTGATCGACACATCCTGCGGCGCCTTGCTCAAGCTGGCCGAGCGGGTCCACGCCAACGGCCAAAAAGTGGTGCTGACCGGCGAAGGTGCCGACGAGTGGCTCGTCGGCTATCCCTGGTATAAGGCCCACAAGCTAATGAACTATCTCGACCTCCTGCCGGGAGTGAACCTGAGCGATCGGGGACGGCGCGGCTATTTGCGCCTGAACAAGGTCCCCCATTTTCCCCCCGCCTGGCGCGCGCGCGTGGAGGCGACGATCGGCGGCCCGAATGCCTGGATCGATTCCTACGGTCTGCTCGCGATTTCGAAGCTGCGCTTTTATTCCGAGGAGATGCGCGAGGTGATGAACAACAGCCATCCGTGGGGTGAGCTGGGATTTCCGCTGGAAAAGGCGAAACGCTGGGCGCCGCTCAACCGTGGCGTTTGGATGGCGGCCCGCGTCCTGTTGGCGGGGCATCTTTTGCAGGCCAAAGGCGACCGCGTTGCGATGCACTCGTCGGTCGAAGTGCGATATCCCTTTCTCGATGAAGCCATCTTCGACTTCACGGCGAAGCTGCACCCGCGCTGGAAGCTGCGGGGATTCCGCGACAAATACCTCCTCCGGTTGCTGGCGGAACGCTGGATCCCCAAATCGATTGCGCGTCGCGGCAAAGTGATCTTTCGCGCGCCGCTCGATAGTTTCCACATGAACCCCGAGCCGCCTTTTGTGGCCCAGCTCCTGAGCGAGGATTCGCTTCGGCGTACCGGGTATTTTGACCTGAAGGAAGTCGCGCATTGGCGTAAAGCCTTCCGCAAACTGCGAGCTGGTTCGCTCCCGCGCCTTTCGGTCGAGATGGGGCTGACCGCGGTCGTCGCGACTCAGCTCTGGCACCACCAATTTATGGGCGGCGGCCTGGCGGACATGCCGGAGTGGTCGGGCTCTCACACGGCCCCAGCGCTCGCCAACTAGCGGCGCGCGGTCGAGGCGGGCGACGAATTACCCAGTTGCTCGAGCAGGGCGCGCCCGACGGCTTTCATCTCCGGATCGCCCTTCTCCTTAGCCGGCATCGACAATCCTTGCTCGAGGTATTTCCGCGCCTCCTCTTTCCGTCCCATTTGCACGTAAATGTGGCCCAGCTCGATCGAATGCATGAGCCGGTTTGGGTTGAGTGATATCGCCTTTTTCAGGCACCGCTCGGCCTCTTCATTACTCGTCGTCGGCAGCTGCCCGTAAACCACTCCGGCCAGCATGCGCTTCAATCCGCTGATATCGGCGAGCACCCGGTTCCAGCGTCCGAGAATGTGCCACGCGTTGTCGTTCTGCGGGTCGAGCTGCAAGGTGCGATCAACCGCGGCTTTGATCCGTGGGGAGGTGTCGACCTGATCTCCGCTGCTCATGTAGGGGAGCATCTTCCCGTAGCTGATCGCGGGTGAGAGCTGCGCTTCGGCGTTGTTCGGCGCCAGGTCGGCGGCTTTCTTCGCGTACTCGAGCGAGATGTGCCCAAGCCGAAGTTTTTCTTTTTTGTCGGAGGCATCGCTCATGAGGTGGCGATATTGCCGCGCGATCCGACCGAGCAACGCGACATTATCGGGGTCGAGCTTGAGCGCCGGCAAGTAATACTCGAGCGCTTCGTTCGCCTGCAGGCGTTGGTCGAGCGGGTCGCCCTTCGCGATCAAAGAGTCCACGCTTTCTCCTCGGGCGGCGGCGGTCGAAAGACAGAGCGCTACCGCGAGAAGCAAGAAAACGCAGAAGCGGGTCGGATTCATAAGTAGCAACGGACGCGGCCGCCGAGCCGCGTTGCTGTTGCATTCGAAGCCGGGACCGATTTTGGCCGCGAAGCCGGTTAACGCCGTCCAGAGGCAGCGGGGGTTTACAGCCCCGCGCTCGCGATCAGGCGAGCGGCATTCACCAATTCCGCTTCGCCGTTATTGGGGCCAATCAGTTGCAGGCTGGTCACTGGAAAGCCGCGTCCCGGGAGCGGAATCGGGATCGCAATCGCTGGATTGCCAGCGTAGTTCACGGCCACGGTGTTCTGCAAGGCAAGCACCCTTGCCTCAAAGAGTGGCGTCCGCCCAAACAAGGGCTTTCGCAGCGGCGGAGTCTGTATCGTGGGCAGCGCAATAAGATCGACTTGCTTCAGGACGCGGCCGAGCGCTCGTTGCCAACCGCTCCGCCCCTTCAGCGCCGCTCGGTAAAGCGAGTCGTTTTGCAAGTCGCCCAATCGAATCGTGGTCTGTGTGGTCAGGGCGACCCCGGGTTTGTTCAGGTATTGGCGGTCGCTCAGCCACCCGTCAGTGATCGCGATCGCGGCGCCGTCGACTTGCGCCTGGTCCCATTGGGCTTTAAAACGGTTCGTGGGTGGGAACACCCGAAAACCTGCCGCAGTTTTTTGCCACTTCGTCGCGGTGCGTTCGTTGAGGGCGAGCACTCGAAACCCGGTTCTGGCCAGTGCATCGTCGAGAGCGCGATCGATTCTCGGGTCGGTCCCATCGATGTAGAGGCGTCCAATCGTAATTTCCCCAGCAGTCGATTTTCCTGCTTTGGCCGCCTCGTAGCGGGACGAAAATCCCGGACTAAGCAATTCCATTCCCTGCACGAGACGCGGCACATCTTTAGCCATCGGGCCGATTGTATCGAGATGTTTTGGCGAAAGCGGGAAGACCCCGTCCATCGGGACAAGCCCGAAAGTGGTTTTCAATCCCAGAATGCCGCAGCAAGCCGCCGGCACCCGGATCGACCCCGCCGTATCGCTGCCGAAGGCCACGTCCGCCTCGTCGTTGGCCACCGCGACGGCCGAGCCGCTGGAGGAGCCGCCGGGAATGCGGTGGCGATCCAAGGGATTAACCGGAGTCCCGTAATATTCATTTATCCCGGAAGTCCCGAGAGCGAACTCGGTCAGATTGGTCTTGCCGACGATTTGCACGTTGTTCCGGCGCGCCGGCGCCAGACATTGCGCGTCGCGCTGGGCCGGCGCGGCGGTATCCGCCACATGCTGTGATCCCGCCGTTGTCACCTCGCCTTTCATGTCGATGAGGTCCTTGACCGCCAGCCGAAGCGTTCCGGCGTTGCGCGCACCTGGATTGTAGGAAATAAAAGCGCGGTCCGGGGTGACCGGTTTTGCTGTTTCAATGGGCAAGGCGCAACCTCCCAGGCCAAGGGATAGGGTGAAGCCAGCCAGGAAAAGGCGAGGGATTCGCGAAGATCGTTCTTTCGTTGTGCAAGCGGATGCAATTCTCATGCCGGGCGGAATGTGTCGCGAAAGCGTCGCTCCGCCAAAGGCTTTCTGAATGGCGGGGAAACGACCGGCACGGCGCTGGTGGAAATTTACAGCCTTGGGATGTAACGCAGGCTTGCCAACCTGGTGGTTTTAGCCGCTCGCCCGTGGACAAGCTACCACGGCTTTCAGACTCGCTCCTGAAGAGCCCGACCAGGTGGGCAAAGTGGAAGCCCGCGCTACCCTCGCCCCAAGTTGTAGCCGGGGGCGGTAACCCCGGCTCTTCTCCGCGGTTGAGCTGTGGCCGGGGTCAGAGCAGGGGCCGGCTCGGGGTCACCGCCCCCGGCTACAACTTGGCAGCGCGATCTCTTTCGGCGAACGTCGCCCATGCTCGCGAAATTTGCCGATCACGTCTCCAAGACCCTCGAGGAAATCAAAGCGCAGGGGCTTTACAAAAATGAGCGCATCATCACCGGGCCGCAGCGCGCCGAGATCTCGATCGCGGACGGCCGGCGGGTGATCAATCCGTGCGCGTTATTACAGTTATTCGCAAGCACGACAAGCGGACTTTTGGAGGTGCGAGCTTCCAGCTTGCGTGATCCCAGGCTGCAAGCTGGAAGCTTGCACTACCTTCCCCGCAAGCGCCGGAATCCCGATCGCCGGTTACAATCGGTGACAAACCCGGTCCAGCGCCACCCGCAGCCGGCTGGCCGCTTTGAAGACGATTTGTCCTGAAGCAGACAAGGGCGCCGAGGCCATTAAATCAGCGACAATTCGCTCTGTGATCTTTTCCCAATCAATCGAGATCAGGTCCACCAAGGCCTTGGGAATGGCGGCAAAGGTGACGTTGATCGGCCCTTCCACCAGGGCGAGCCGCCGCTCGTTCGACAGCCGGGCAAATATTTCCGGTTCGCGGACGGCGAGGAAAGCCGCCCCGGATTTGGTCAGAAGTATCCCGCACCTCTCCGAGCGCCAGATTGTCCGGAGCGCCCGCTGTGCGTTCTCATTTTCCAGAGTGATAAGGGTAGAAGAAAATAATTCTTCCTCGCTCACCAGACGATAGCTCTCCTCGTCGGCCGGAGAACCGCCGCGCGCGGCTGTCACCACAACGCTCGACATCAAATCCGCACCGCGCCAGTCCCGTAGAATCCTCCGCAGCGCCTCTTCCCGTTGAATTTGATAGCGGCAGGGGATGACGATCGAAGCACTCTCGCTCACTCCGAGCATGCGCACGCCCCCATCCCGCAGGAGGGACACTGTCTCATGTGCTTGGCGCGGGGGCGACAACCAGACCACCGTATCCGCCCTGGCTTCGAGAAAACTCTGGGCGAGAAAGTCCCCGCGGATCTCCTCGCGCCGATAGAAAACGGCCGCCGGCATAAAGCCGCGGCGGCGCAGCTTGCGGCGCAGGAGTGTCACAAAGTCGCGATAACCGGCGAAAGCCGAAAAGCGGAAGAGCGAGACCGGAATCCCGACCACACCGCGGACGTAAAGGTGGTGGTCCAGCTTTTTGCCATGAAGCACCGTGCGCGAGCCCCGCACCCGGCCGAGCAAACCCTCCGCTTCGAGACGAACAAAGACCCGGCTGACCGATGAGAGGGAAAGATTGAAATGCCCGGCCAGTTCGCGCAGGGAATAAAAGGTTTGGTCCTGTGACCGGCGGCTGGAGCGAGCCACTCTGCGCAGGAACCGGAAGAGCGCTTCGGAAGGGGTTTCGCCCTTCTTCCGGCTGATGCGGCGCGGCAGACGTGGAAGCGGGGAGGAAAGTTTCTGGCGCACGAGGAAAGTTTAGCGAAATGTGGTTTCAAACCCAGCAAAGGCCAATCCACCACGGATGACACGGATGTCACGGATGGGAGGGAAGGACGCAAGCAGGGCGGGTCTCCGATTCTGCCTTTCAATCCGTGCCATCCGTGTCATCCGTGGTTAAACTCCGAAAACTCGACTCCCCTGCAAAGACCCTAGCGACAGCCATCGCCATAGTCCAGCAAAGTGTTTCACGACTGTTGTTTACTGTGCCGCTGCTGTTTTGCTGGCGTTTCTCGCTGAGCGGTATCATATCGAACGCAATTCGAACCTCCACTTCAACCCAGTATCGGAGAAAAATATTATGAATCCACCCAGCCGCCAGAGCGACACACACACACACACACACACACACACAGAGAGAGAGAGAGAGAGAGAGAGAGAGAGAGAGAGGCCGCGCGCAAAGGCCAAATCGCCGTAGCTCGGCGCTTTTCGCAGGCTTCATCGCCGTTTC
>JACCZO010000159.1 GCA_013695925.1 Chthoniobacterales bacterium | reverse complement strand
CTTCCCGTTTCGTTAGGCCGATGCAGCGCAACGAATCAAGATCGTGTTCCGCGCTCGCGGTCTCCTGGTAGAGAAGACAGTAACGGCCGGCCAAACCGTGGGTACGGAGTTGCCGCTGGAAATTGGCGATCGCCTCGTCGTCGGCCGCGCGATCGTTCGTCGCGGGCAGGAGCTCGAGCCAGATCGCGTCCTGCCGCAGCCGGCGCAGCCCGAGCATCCATTGTAGCGGAACGGAGAAATTGCCGCCGCCTTCGCGATATTTCGCGGCAAAGGCGCAGCCGAGGAAAACAGTCACTCCCTATAATCGCACGGCGGGCGCGAGACGGCCTAACGATGTGTAAAACGGTCGGATCATTGCCGGGAGATGTTCGCGCGTCCGCCGCGCAAGACGTATTTCTGAATCTTTCCGGTGGCGGTCTTCGGCAGTTCGCCGATGAAGGTGAAGCCCTGCGGGACTTTGAAATGTGCGAGGTGATCCCGCGCGAACTGCCTCAATTCGGCCTCGGTCGCAGCCGCGCCGGTCTTGAGAACGACAAAAGCCTGGGGCGACTCGCCCCATTTCTCATGGGGAATTCCTACCACCGCCACCTCCTGCACGGCCGGATGTCGGAGCAGCGCCCCTTCCACTTCGACCGATGAGATATTCTCGCCGCCGCTGATGATGACGTCCTTGAGACGGTCGCGCATTTCAAGGTATCCGTCGGGATGCACAACGGCCGCGTCGCCGCTGTGAAACCAGCCGCCGCGCATCGCCTCCGCGGTCGCCTCGGGATCGCGATAGTACCCGGCCATAACGACGTTGCCTTGCACGACGATCTCGCCCACCGTCTGGCCGTCGCGCGGGACTTCGCAACCCTGTTCGTCGACCACCCGGAGGTCGCCGGAGGTGATCAGTTCGACGCCCTGGCGCGCCTTGATTTCGGCGCGCGCCCGCGCTTCGAGCCCCGCGTGTTCCGGTCTTGGCTCGCAGATCGAGATAAATGGCGAAACCTCGGTCAACCCATAGGCCTGGGTGATTTCCCAGCCGAGTTCGCCCTCCACGCACTCGATGGTGGCGGCGGCCGGTGGCGCACCAGCAGTCAACACCCTGAGACCTCGCGGCGCGAGACGGCGCAGGTCTTCCGGCGCATTGGCGATGCTGATCAGGACGGTCGGCGCCGCGCAGAGCATCGTCACGGATTCGCGCGCGATATTTTCGAAGATCGCTCGTGGCTCGGGTTTGCGCAGGCAAATGTGCGTCCCGCCTACCGCAGTGATGATCCAGACAAAGGTCCAGCCGTTGGCGTGAAACATCGGCAGCGTCCAGAGGTAGCGATCGGCGCAGGTCATGTGGAGGTGGACGAGTGTGCCGACGATATTGAGCCAGGCATTGCGGTGCGTGATCATGACGCCCTTGGGTCGCGCGGTCGTGCCGCTGGTGTAATTGAGCGAGAGGAGATCGTTCTCCCGAATTTCCGGCGGCGCAAAATCCGGCGGCGTGGCGGTGAGGGTCGCTTCGTAATCCATCCAACCGGCTTTGCCGCCTTCCAATGCGACGAAATGCTCGACCTCGGGCACTTTCTCCCGGATGCGATCTACCGCCTCGAAATAATCGGGATGCGCGCAGACCACGCGCGCGCCGCTGTGGCCGATGATGTAGGCGAAATCCTCCGCGGTCAGGCGGTAGTTGATCGGCACCGTGACGGCGCCAATCTGCGGCACGGCATAGAAGAACTCGAGTTGCGCATGCGTGTTCGGCGAGATGCAAGCGACGCGATCGCCCGGGCCCACCCCGAGGCGTTGCAGCGCCGTCGACCAGCGATCGCAGCGGTCGAAAAACTCTTGGTAGGTCAGCCGGAGCGAGCCATCGACGACCGCTTCACGGTCGGCGTAGAGTTTGCGCGCGCGCCGCGCGAAATCCATGGGTGTGAGCGGCGTTTCCATCTCGCGTCCGTGCTGAGAAATGTTTTGCACAAAAGCAAGCGAGAGCGCGAGAGCGAATCGACTCCTCCTCCTGCTCCTGCTCGTGATCGTGCTCGATCTCCGCAAGTTCGAGCACGATTACGACCACCAGGGAGGAAGTGTCGCGAAGACCGATTTGACGCTGCTCCCGGTCTCTCTTAATTACCCGTCCTCGCGCCCGTAGCTCAACTGGATAGAGCATCTGACTACGGATCAGAAGGTTTGAAGTTCGAATCTTCACGGGCGCACACTCTACAAAGCGACGATAACATTCTGGGTCGAAAATTTTGCTTGGCCACTTTTTGGCCATTTATTCAGAGCATCTCCTGCCTCGGCGAGCACATCGGATGTTTGGGAAAATCGGCTGGGGGCTTCGAAAGGGACTCGTAGGGGCTAGTCGGGATTGCCTCACGGGCAAAACGACAAACGCCCATCTTGTAGTGATATGTCATTCGGCGGCAATTATTTACAACTTGCTAGTAGGAGATCCGAGATTCCCCAATTTCGGTCTCTTGGCCTTCGATTGCTTTGTTTGCAAAACGGCGACGGGACGGAGGGGAAGGGGAGGGCCGGGACGGCAGGAGGCCCGGTAGAGCTCCGGCCATCGAGGCTCCTCGTTCGCAGCCAGGCGCGGACGCGTTGCTTTTGGATCGGCGTTGGATGAACCGTGTAATGAATCCACGTCCCGTGATTATTCCAGAGACGGTGGTCGCGAGCGGCGACCGTCATTAGAACACCTTTCAATAGCCCAAATCCTTTCCTCGAAGCAAGTTACACGACGAGCCCATCAAGGTTACAACCGTGTTACCTTTAAACATTTGATTCGCGTGACAAATGCGCTAGCCTTGCGCCTGTTATTTTCAGTCCTGAAGGTTTCGAACCCGCATCAACCCATCATCACTCTATTATGAATTCTTTCACTAAATTTAGACATGTTGCCGCTTTCGCGCTGATCGCTCTGGGCGGGCTCTGCGCCGCGGCTGCTTTAGCCACTGCTTACGGAGCTCGCGGGTCGCTCTCATTTGAAGAACGCGTCGCCTATCAGCGCAAGGTCGAAGAGGTGTATTGGCGCCACCGTGTGGCAACCCAGAAAGAACAATCCGCGCAGATCCCCTTTGCGGAGGCAATGCCGGAAAATGCAATCCGGGCCAAGGTCGAAGATAGCCTGCGCAAATCGGCCGCCTTGGCGCGTTACTGGCAGCGTCCGGTGACGGCGGCCCAGCTCCAGGCCGAGGTCGCGCGCATCGCTTCACAAACGAAGCAGCCAGAAGTGTTGCGCGAACTTTTCTCCGCACTCGACAACAATCCCGCCATCATCGCAGAGTGCCTGGCTCGCCCGCTTCTGGTAGAACGCCAGCTTGGTAACTGGTATGCGCGGGATAGTCGTTTCCACGGTGACTTACGCAAACAGATCGAAGCCGATCTCACTGCGCATCAAGGTGCAGAGCTGAAGACCTTGTCGGGTGAGTACGCCGAGCGCGAGTTTACCCGCCAGGCAAAGGGCGACGTCGAACGCAAGTCCCAGACGAACGAAGGCGTGCATCGGATGCCCGTAGCCGATTCCGACTGGCAGGCATTACTCAGCGACTACATGCTGGCGTTTAACGACGGCACCGTGATGGTCCCGTCGTCTCCCTTCCACGGTTCCGCCGCCAAAGAGGCTGAGTCGCCCCTTCCGCTCTCGAGTGTGAGCATGGTGCGTGAAGATGATAACCAGTTTTATGTCCTGTCGGTTCTCTCCCAAAGTGATGATGACCTGAAGGTCGCCAGTGTCACCTGGCGCAAGGAACCAGTCGACATTTGGTGGAACAAAGTCCGGGCTGACATACCGATGGCGGAGCCCGATTTCCAAGTCGCGGACTTTTCGCTCCCGCAGATTGCGGCGCCCGCAGCCGATGAAAGCTGGCGGCCGACCAGCTCGGCCCTCACGCCCCGGGAGAATCACACCGCGGTCTGGACCGGCACGGAAATGATCGTGTGGGGCGGCTTCTATAACCCATCCAATTATGATAACTACGCGGTGACAGTGGGAAGCCGGTACAATCCGGCGACCGATTCCTGGTCGTTGACCAGCACGGCGAACGCCCCCACCTGGCGCGAGCGTCACACGGCCGTCTGGACCGGGAGCGAAATGATCGTATGGGGCGGCTACTCCGGTGTGGGCGGGACGACGAACACTGGCGCCCGTTACAACCCCGCGACAAATACCTGGACGGCGACCAGCCTAACGAATGCGCCAACTAAGCGCAGCCGGCACACGGCCGTCTGGACCGGCAGTCGCATGCTCGTTTTCGCCGGGCGCACCGGCGATACCGATAGCACCACGGTGAACACCGGTGGCTCCTATGACCCGGTCTCCAATACCTGGACGGCTCTTTCCACCAGCAATGCTCCCGCGCCACGCGAATATCACACCGCCATCTGGACGGGAACCGAGATGATCGTCTGGGGCGGTTACGACGGCACCAAGTCCACCGGAGTGACCACGGGGGGGCGTTACAACCCGGAAACCAATAGCTGGACGGCGACCAGCACCACGGGTGCACCTGCGGCTCGCTATGGACACAAATCCGTCTGGACTGGCACGCGCATGATTGTCTGGGGTGGACAGGGTCCTAACTTCTTCACTTATGACTATCTCAATACCGGCGCGGTTTACGATCCCGTCGCTAACACCTGGACTGCGACGAGCCTAACGGGCGCCCCCTCTCCACGCAGCGCTCACACCGCGGTATGGTCGGGCACGGAAATGATCGTCTGGGGCGGTGACTCCCTCACCACTCGCCTGCTCAATGGCGGTCGCTACAATCCCGATACCAATAGTTGGCGATCCCTTTCCACTGTCGGTGCTCCGCAATGTTCCGTCCTTATGTCCACCGTTTGGACCGGGAGCGAGATGATCGTCTGGGGCGGCCAGGACTCCACCGCCGCCGACATCAACACCGGCGGACGTTATAACCCGCAAACCGATTCATGGCTCCCTGTGACCAACCCGCAAAACGGCGGCGTGCGCCAGGAACATCCTGCCGTCTGGACCGGCGCGGAGATGATTGTCTGGGGTAGCTACTCCCCTAGCACTTCGCCGTCTAACACTGGCGCGCGATACTATCCCGCTACCGACTCGTGGCTCCCCACCAGCATGGTAAACGTCCCGCTCTATCGCTACGCGCCGCAAGCCGTCTGGACAGGATCGCAGATGGTTGTCTGGGGTGGATGCTCCGATTCCTTCTGTTTTAATCGCCTCGACACCGGTGGCCGCTACAACCCGGCGTCAAACTCCTGGCAAGCGACTTCGACCGTTGGAGTTGCAGAAAAACGTTACTGGTTCTCCGCGGTGTGGACCGGCACGGAGATGATTGTCTGGGGTGGATGCGATGCGCAAGTTTGTGGACCCGGCGGAAATTCCGACCCGAATGGTTTGAATAATGGCGGCCGCTACAACCCGCAAACCGACACCTGGCAGAGCGTGAGCACGACGGGCGCTCCAACCGGGCGCTGGTTCCATGCCGCCGATTGGAGCGGCAGCGAAATGATTGTCTGGGGCGGTATAAATGGTTCCGGGCCTTATAACACCGGTGGCAAATACAACCCCTCCACCAATTCCTGGACAGCTACGAGCACAACCGGCGCTCCCGCTGCGCGCGGCCAAGTCCGTTCAGTTTGGACCGGCTCCAAGCTGATGGTCTGGGGCGGCTACAACAGTCTGCTCGACCAATACTTCAACACCGGCGGTCTTTACGATCCAGTGGCTAACACTTGGACCCTTACCAGCACCACCGGAGCGCCATCCGGACGCAATGGGCACACCATGGTCTGGACTGGCACCGAGGCCATCGTCTGGGGTGGTTGCAATGGGGCCAACTGCCTCACCGGCCAGAATACCGGGGGTCGTTACAATCCCACCACCAGCACCTGGGTCGCCACCACTTTGGTCGAGGCGCCCCAGGCGCGCGACACACATAGCGCCGTCTGGACCGGCACTGAAATGATCGTCTTTGGCGGCGAACCGTGCGCGCGTTGCGAGCCGATCATGGACACCGGCGGACGCTACTCCCTCGGGGGGTCTCCGCCGCCTCCTGGCGACACTGTCACGATCACCCGGGCGCAGTATGTCACGAGCAAAAGTCAGCTCACCGTCAGCGCTACGAGCACGGATTCCACCGCGACGCTGACCGTCTCAGTCACCAGCTCGGGGCAAGTGATCGGCGCCTTAACAAACAGTGGCGGCGGCAATTATACGGGCAGGTTTAGAGTCACACCCAACCCGGTGAACATCACCGTGACGAGCAGCGCCGGCGGGAGCGCGAGCAAGGCGGTCACCACTCGTTAGGCGGAACGCCGCGTCGCGAAACCCAGGGGACCGGCCGGCGGCTGCGCCGCCGCGGCGAGTGTAAGAATCGCGATGGCGGTAAACCCGGCGCCTTGATCAACGGCCGGAAAGAGAACTTAAAATCCTGGATCATCGCCAGTGAGATGCTCGTGTCTTTTGTGTCCCTTGTGCCGGGCCGAGCGCCAGCCCAACGGAAATGCAAATGCCGCTTTCCGCGCTCATTCGTCAGACGCCCCAGGTGATGGTCGACGCCCTTGGGCTCGAGAAGCCGGAGAAGATTGTGGAAGGATTGGCCACGCGCTGGCAGCAAGGCACGCTCGCCTGCGGCTGGCTGACAGGTCGCTCCAGGCAAAGGAAGTGCCGCTCAAAACGTTTTTTCACAAGATCGTGATGATCCGCAACAACCTGCGCGTGATGGAACAGAAGGTGAACGCGAACGAAAAGCTGAGCGACGCCGACAAGTTCGATCTGCAGTAATACATCACCCCCGCTGCTACGGTTCGCTCATGACCTTCAACGTCTTGTTTCGAGAGAAGGAAAATCAGTTCCGAAGTTAGGCTTCGAGTCCGCCAACCGGACGGACTCATTTTTTGGCGAGCCGTGTCCCGATGGCCGCGTGTTCGGTCTCCTGATGTTCGGCGCTCGAGGGACGAAAGCGAGCCCGCGATTCATGTCGCGAGGCACGGCCGTGTCGGGGAGAAAGGCTACCGTGAACGGTGGCTTCGACCCTCCAGGTTTGATTTATCTTGGAATTTGGAAATGGTCATCGGCGTTACCGAGATGAAGCGATCCAGAACCAGCGCGGGTCTTCTGATGTTCCGCAGAGGGAAGGGCGGACTGGAAGTATTGCTTGCTCATCCCGGCGGCCCCTACCTTCAACCAAAGGATGACGGCGTTTGGACGATTCCAAAGGGCGAGGCTGCTGACGGTGAGGATTTGCTGTTCGCGCCAAAATCGAGTTCGAAGAGGAGGTTGGCATCTTGCCGTCAGGCGATTGGATTGAGATCGGATCAATTCAGCAGAAAGGCGGCAAGGTTGTGCACGGTTGGGCGTTCGAGGCTGATTTGCCCGACAACTTCACGCACAGGAGCAATAGTTTCGAGATCGAATGGCCATCCCGTTCGGGAAAGTTGCAGAAGTTCCCCGAGGTCGACCGCGTTGCTTTCTTCCCAATGGCGCAAGCACGCCGCAAAATGAAGGCTGCCCAGACGCCGTTTCTTGACCGGCTGATTGACATTTTGAAATCGAGGCAAAGGTAGGCATGCGGGACTACCCGAAATACTCTCGATTGGGACTTTTCTCGAATCGGCGCGGTAAACAGTTTGCACCGTGAAGCAAGATCGCCGCATACTACGACGTGCCATCCTCTTGGGACGACTTGTTCGAAACCTGGGCGAACCCGCCCAGCGCTACACAACAGCAGAAGGCGCAACGGGCTGAGTCCGCTGTCCGAGCTGCTATCGAGCATTTTCCTCTCGACCGATTGCCGGTTGCGAATTGCTTCGTGCCGGAGAAATTTCCCGTATGGCAGGTCAAGGTTCTACCGGCAATGTTATCGCGGCCCTTTGCAGCTTCTTCATTCCCGGGCTGGGGCAATTAATTCAGGGCAGGCTGCTGATCGCGATCGTGCAGTTTGTCCTCGCGGCAATTTTGTGGATTGTATTGCTCGGGTGGCTCATTCACCTCTGGTCGATCCTCGACGCCGCGCTCTGGAAGGGCGGACGCGTCTAACGCCGGCCGCGGCGCAAATTGTAGGGCAACCGCTCCGGGGCCACCCAGTAATTCGGCAGGCGACCCGCCTGCCCTACAATTTCTTCAACAACGTCTTCCAGCGCATCCAGGAAAGGTTGCGGGCGTGGGCGTTAGCGGCTTTTGCGTCGGGCGCTTCGCCGTCGCGCATGAAACCGTGGCCGGCCCCGACATAGGTTACCGGGACGTAGCTTTTGCCTAACGTTTTCATGATTTTCGTCGTCTGCGGAATCGTCGCTCCGATCCGCGCGTCATCCTCCGCGTAAAAGCCGTAAACCGGGCAGGCGATCTTCGCCGCCTCGTCCGCGTTTTGCGGTCCGGGGCCGTAGAACACAAAAGCCGCCTTCAGCTTCGGATTGTGATTGGCGTAGGCGAAAGACTTTCCGCCGCCCCAACAAAAACCGGTCACGGCCAGGACGCCGTTACTGGCCGGCAATTTCGACGCAAATTCCGCGGCGGCATCGAGATCGGCAAAAACCTGCGCATCGGGCAGGGTCGAGATGGCTTTCACCGCTGCGTCCTGGTCGGGATAACTGCTGGTGTCTTTTCCGGGCGCGGAAAGGAGGTCCGGCGCGACCGCGATATAACCGGCCGCCGCCAGTTCGTCAGCGAGGCTTTTCGCCCAATCCGTCAGGCCAAAAATTTCGTGGATCACGAGCAGGACCGGCGCCTTCTCTTTCACCTCGGGATAAACGACAAAGGTTTTCACCGTTCGGTCGCCACTTTTCAGGTCGACCCACTCGCTGTGGCGGGGCGATTTGTTGAGCCGCTCCTTGGCCCAACCCTGGGCGCGTAGAGTTCCACTGGCGAGTGCTGCGCAAAGCAGCCCGAGAAGAAGGGCGCGAAGTTTCATTCCCCACCAAACGCCGCATCCGTCCGCGGGGCAACTTCCCGGAATGTGGGAGGGGCCTTTGCGCCCCGATGGGATGTGCGTGGCCCGGGAATCCAGCGCTGTCGCCGCGCGAAGGCGGCTCCCACATTGACCTTACATCCGGAAGATGATCTTCCCTTCGCGCCCGCCTTCGCCCGCGCGGACGACCGCTTCGCGGAATTCGCCTAACGAGTAGGCGCGTTCCACCTTTGTTGCGAGCAACCCGCGTCGCGCCAGATCGATGAGCTGGGCAAAAGTCGCGCGGCGCTCCTCCGCACCTGCCTGCTCATACCATTTGTTCACCCAGAAGCCGGTGAACGTCAGGTTTTTGAAGATGAGCAATCCGTTAGGCATGGTTACAGGGCGCAGGCTCATCGCGCCGATCGTGACGATGGTTGCCTCCGCGGCGACAACCTTCGCCATGCGCAAGGCACTCTCCCCGCCCACTTGATTGAGTCCGAGCCGAATCGGCGCGCCCTTGGTCGCTTCCGCGACCGCGCTGCGCAATTCATCGTTGTCGAGCAGGACAACATCGCCCCCGGCCGCACGCAATTCCTCGATCAGCTCTGCTCGCCGCACGACGTTAACCGTGCGCCAGCCAAGCTCGCGCGCGAGCACGATGACGGCCCGCCCGACCGCGGAGTTGGCCGCGTTTTGAATCACCCAGTCGCCCTTTTCCAGCCGGACAAAATCGTGCAGGATTCGCCAGGCGGTAATCGGATTGATTTTCAGCATCGCGGCCTGCTCCGGCGCGATGTCGTTAGGCACGACCGTTAGCTTGTCCGCCGGCACCACCGCTTTCTCGCGCCAGGTCCCGAGATCGTGCGGCAGGATCACCTGCGCCCCGGCCGCGAGATCCCGCACCTTCGCTCCGACCTCTTCCACGGTGCCCGCTCCCTCGAAACCAGGCGTAGCCGGGAGCGGAAACCGGATCGGGTATTTCCCCTCGATCTGGTTGAGATCCGCGGGATTAATCGGCGCGGCGAGGATGCGGACGAGCGCTTGGTTCGCCCCGACGGCCGGCAGCTCAAGCTCCTCCAATCGCAAAACCTCCTCCGGTTTTCCGTGCGCCTCGTAAACAATCGCCTTTATTCTCATCTCTCCCATGTCCGCGCCTTCGTCGTCCTCGTCCTCCTCCTCCTTCTCGTCCTCGAAATCCTTTCCCGATCGATCACGATCACGAGCACGAGCACGAGATCGAGAAGACCCATCCGATGGAACCGCACCCTAACGCGAACACTCCGGCCGGCAATCTTCAATCCGGCGCGCGTGTCGCTCTCGTCGGGATGGCCGCCAACGTCGTCCTAGCGACTGCCAAAATTCTCGCCGGCGCGCTCGGCCATTCCTACGTCCTGATCGCGGACGGGATCGAGTCCGCGCTCGACATCGCGGGCTCGGCCATCATCTGGGGCGGATTAAAATTCGCCGCCCGCCCGCCCGATGAAACCCATCCCTATGGCCACGGCAAAGCCGAACCGGTCGCGGCCATTCTGGTGTCGTTAGGCGTGCTCGCCGCCGCGGTCGTGATCGCGGCCCGCAGCGTGCAGGAAATTTTCCAGCCGCACCACCCGCCGGCGCCATTCACCCTCATCGTGCTGATCGTGGTCGTGATCGTAAAGGAACTGCTGTTTCGTACCGTCAACCGGTTAGGCCGCGACGCCGAGAGCACCGCCATCCAGACCGATGCCTGGCATCACCGCACCGACGCCATGACGTCCATCGCCGCCTTCATCGGCATCTCCATCGCGCTCCTTGGCGGACCGCGCTGGCAGAGCGCCGATGCCTGGGCGGCGCTGTTTGCCTGTGTGCTAATCGCGGCCAATGGCTGGCGCCTTTTTTATCCTGCGCTGCACGAAGTTTTGGATACGGCACCGCGCGGTGAAATCGTCGGGCTCGTGCGCGCCGCGGCGGAGGCGGTGCCCGGCGTGAGCGGGATTGATAAATGTTTCGTGCGCAAAATGGGGCTGGAGTTTTACGTCGATTTGCATGTCGCAGTCGACGAGCGGATTTCGGTGCGGGCCGGACACGAGCTCGCGCACGCCGTGAAGGACGCAGTCAAGCACACCAACCCGCGGATCGCGGACGTGCTCGTCCACATAGAGCCCGCGGAGGTCGGACGTTAGGCGGCGGACGCGGGTTGCGCGTCACTTTTCGTCGAGTCGCATCCTCATCGCAAAAAAATCGGCAATCCACGTAAAATAATTTGACATGATCGAATCTTCCAGGAGGGTCCCGACTTCCTTCCGCCGCGCGGAAGCTTCGAAACCAGATCGTTTCGCAAGCAAGTTCCAAAAAACATCTAAAACTATGCATCTCTTCAACACTGCTATTTCCCGTCCACGCTTCCTCGCTGCGATCGCTTTTTGCGCGGTCGGCCTGGGATTAACCGTCCTGAGTTTTGCCGGTGCGCAACCTCGTCCTGCCAATGGCGGGAAAGAAGGCGCCGCTTTGACTCCGCAACAATCGCTCGAGCAACTGCAGCAATCCAGCGGGAACGCGCTTTCGGCGCAGGTTTCAGGCAAGACCGGCGCCTACAGTTTCGTTAGGGCCGCGGCGGGCAGCGTGATCGTGTCTGCCGATAAAGCGGCGAGTGCTAAATCGCGCGCATTGTCCTTTCTCTCCAATCATGGCGGCTTGATCGGAATGACTGGCGCGGAGCAGACGGCCGTGAGCAAGGGCGGTGCGCCGGCCGAAGGGAGCGAGCTTCGGATGGTAAAGGACCAGAAGGACGCGCTTGGTTTTAGCCATGTGCGCCTCAATCAATATTACAAGGGTCTGAGCGTTTTCGGTGCGCAGGTCGTCGTGCACATGAACGACGCCGGTATCACCGCTGTGAATGGAGATTTTGCGCCCGGGCTTGCGCTGAGCACGGTGCCCGCGGTAACCAAAGATGGCGCGGGTGAGATCGCGCTCGCAACTGTGCGCAAAGGCGCAAGCGACATGACCGCGTCGGTCAACAAGACGGAACTCGCGGTGTACCCGCAGGGGATTCTCGAAGCCAACGGAGCGGCGAGTCGTCTCGCGTATTCGGTGGAGGTGGCGGGCCCGAAGGGATCCGAACAAGTCTGGATCGACGCTCAGAGTGGCGCCGTCCTGGTCCGTATCCCGCTGCACAAGACAGCGATCAATCGCACGATTTATTCGCCCAATTACGACCCGGCCAATCCCGATCTTTTTGTCCAGCGCCGCGAAGGTGATCCCCCGCATCCGGCGCCGTTTGTGAACAATCTCTACGATTTCGCGGGCCACACCTACAATCTCTATTCCTCCGGCTTCGGCTTTGCGTCCTACGATGGGTTCGATAAGGCGATGATCAGCGTTTACCTGATCAATCAGAATTGCCCGAATGCTTATTGGAACGGGCAATCGACCAATTACTGCCCGGCATTTGATGCCGACGACATTGTCTCCCACGAGTGGAGCCATGCCTATACCGAGTACAC
>JACCZO010000100.1 GCA_013695925.1 Chthoniobacterales bacterium | reverse complement strand
GGTTACGGTCAAGCAGGCCATTGCACGAGAGGTCACGGAAACATTGCAGTTACGATTGTCCGGCGAACAGGAGCGTCGGCTCGTTAAACGCGATACCACCAACGCGGAGGCCTACCAGTTTTACCTGCGGGGCCGCTATTTCTGAGAAACGAGGCCCTCCCGCGAAATGCTCAACGGCATGAGTTGAGGCCATTGCGGAAAAACCAAGTCCAGGCCTTTTTATCCACGCAATGGCCGCATGTCGCAGAACTGGCACGGCTGCATGGCGTGACTAAGGTATCTTACGATGCCAGCGCGGCAACGCTTGCTGGAACGGTTAACGAAGGACCGGAGCCGGCACCACGTGAATCTGTCCTGGGCCTACGAAATCCGCTCGACGGCGCGCTCGCTGCGGAACGCCTTGCTTGCGGTGAAATGCCGAATCTTCACCGGTTAATGGAGCAACAGGTGCAGCGCGCGGGAGACGAATACGCGAAAACAAGAGGGCGAGAATTCCCATGGGAAGGTTTCGCTGACGCGATACTCCCTTGGGTACTCGACGACGCGGCGACGCTCAAACTGAGTAGTTTTGCGGCGGAAGCCGCGACGTTGAACGAGCTCCAGTTGCTTCGTCGGTTGCCCGATGATAGTTGGCGCTTCCGCCATGAACGCATTCGCGACCAGTTCGTTGTGCATGCTTTTCTAGGAAAAAATGCTCAACGCCAGTACACCCTTGCTTCGGAACGGCGCGTCTTGGCCATTTATCGAATCCTACCAGAAAAGCTATACAATAAACAAACCCAGGTTCCCCGCGATTCAGTTGATACCGTATACGAATGGCTCGCTGCCCAAAGTGCCGCGAGTGATGCTTTCCTCCCGGCATTCCGCTATTTCTATCTCGGCATGGCAGACATTGGCCTGCATCCGCAAGAGGTGCACGCACACGGCTCTCCGTCTGATGCTACGGCAGGCTGACTTGCGCGGCGGAAAGAGGCTAGGTTGCAAAAACACGTTCAGACGATAGTAGAGTAGCGACCGCTTTCGACAACGGGGCGGCCGCAAGTTCTTCCCTAGCGTGGCAATGCGATCAACAACTTGATCGTGAACTACCGGTTCTCCGAATCCCGCGCGAGGCGCCTGTGAAGGCTCGCTCAGGGATTATTTTCCTCAGCTGTTTTTTGGAATTCCCGAATACCCTTGCGATTCAGAGACGCTTCGCCAACGCCTGGGATCTGCAGCTTCAGTGCCGAGGATGCTCCGAGCAATGCCGAGGCCAAATCTTCAGTGGGATGACGAACTTGTTCGCCCGGATCATCAATTTTAAAGAGGTTTGTCGTTAGTCGGTCCAGGAGGCCAGAAGGAATTTGTTTGCCTTCCTCATCCTTCCACTCAAGCGCCATTTCAACGACCCAGCTTGCGCGATCTACGTCGAGATCGAGGCGTTTTAATCGAAACTCTTCGTCAGCATGACTCCGAAACCAACGGTCGTTCCAACGGATGTAGAAAACGATCGTAGCGATTAGACCTGCGGTGCTCCCCACGGACCGAACCGTACTTAGCCAGAATCCGATCGTGTTTCCCGGTTCTGGCGACGTGAGAAACTAACGAGCGGTGACGCCAGCGAGGAGCAGAATAATGAGAACGAATAGAATGTGAATCGGGATGCGCTTCTTGACCGTCCTTTCCGACAGCACAAACGCCTTATTTCTCTGAGCAATTTCCCCTTTGAGGTCTTTGTGAATCTGCCGACGTGCGTGCTTGCTGCTTCGGTCGTCAAGCTCACGAGTACGTTTGTCGAGAGACTCGTTGCGCTCGGTCAAATTGGCTTCCTTAACTTTAAACTCTTCTTCGAGCACAGATGCGCGAGCCTCGGCATCGGCTTGAAGCTTCGTTCGAAGCGAGGCGGCTTCTTTGTCTAGTTGGTGACGGTAATCAGTGCTTTGTCGAATTAGCTCTTGGCTAACCCCTTCAAGCTTCAGTAGGGACTCCTCGCGCTTGTGGTAGAACTCTGCCAGTTCGTCACCCAGCAGCTTATCGGTGCTTTCTGTACGTTGATAAGCCCGCAAATACTTGTGTGCCCCCGCCAAGATTTTCGCAGAGGTAGCGTCGAACTGATTATTGTTAAGGCTGACCGTCGCCGTGTCGTGGCCAGAACCCCGCTTCACTGACACCGACGCCGTGCCATTCGCCGCCGGCAAATTCACGCTTAGATACGTAAATAGAGCCGCGTTCGCTTTGAGAACAGCTTGGGTGTTCGCATCGGCTTCGCCAGCTTTCAAAGGGAACGTGCTCGACTGCATACCCTCCATCAGATGGCCACCAGCGTTTTCGACATCGACGCCGGCATGTTTCGCGATTGCACGGAACGCATCTAAGATCTCGCGATCCGACATTTTGAAGATATCGAAGTTAGTGGACGCCATCGGAGGTCAGTTCGGGATGAAAATCATTGGGGCAAAGTTTGGAAACCTCGGTAGCAAAAAATGCATGGTGCTTAGGGCCTGATGGGGAATCTTCGTTCCAGCCTCCGTCATTAGCCATCTGCCGCCGCACGGAAGTTACATCATCGGCCGCGGAGGTGGCCAGCCGTTTTGCGGGCAAACGGCGGTTGTGCCAGATCCCGCGAGTCAACGCAGCCACCGGAGAACGCCGATCGAGTTGGCAGCTCACAGCGGGACCCTGGCATCGACGACCGGGAGCTGGGCGCCGAAGTTCGAAGCGCTCCGTGCCGTGAGCGAAGGGGCGACCGTTAAAGGCCTCGAAAGCCGGGCTGGTGCGCGGGTGCATAACCGCTGCTTGGGAGCCACGTGAGGTAAAGCCAATCGAGCGCGCGGAGCTCGAGCTCGATAGAGCCCGCGATCTCGACCTCGGCGACCAGGCAGAGTGAAAACGCGTTAATGCTCACTTCTCCGTCGGCCCGCGTGGTGCCGGGAACCTCGACGCCCACGTCGTAGCGACACTTGTCGAGCGCGACGATCTCAGGGTCGTCCCACTGGTAGCCGAGCCATTGGCCGTCGGCGAGGCCGCGCCCGGGTGGAGTTTTGAAGATTGCCAAGGGCGTTGACCATGGCGCGCGGCTAACGAGCAACCAGCGACAGTCGGGTTCCCGATACCTTCAGACGACCTCTTCGCCCTCAGCAATCTGCCCGAGCCGAAGAAACGTTTTAATTAGCTCGCCTTCGCCGCAGACGGTCATCCCCGGAAAACGCTTGAACCAACGGCCGGGCGGAACCTCGGGATTCCCGTCGAGCCAGCGCGCGAAGAGCTCCAGTTGATCGCTGCGAATCTCGCGGTGCTTCACGCGATCCCTCAGGTGCCGCAGGAGCGCGAAGGGCAGGCCTTCGCGGCGGACCTTAGGCATCGATCTTGATCCCGTAAAAACCGTTCATGAGCCTTTTCTCCAGCTCCGCGATCTCCGTCGGATCGGTCGCGTTAGCCAGGCGTTCGCCCAATCGGCCGAGCTGCTCTGGACTCAGCTTCGCGACAGTCTCGTATTCCCGCGCAAACTGCACCACCTCGATGCGCTCTTCCGGCGGCAACTTCTTGATGGCTTCAATAATCTGCGCGGCGCTCACATCCAAAGCGTAGCCCGCCTCGCCGAACGCTTCAATTGCAGAAGCGTCCGCCCGTCGGCTTCGGCGGCGCAATCCTTTTCCGTCCCGATCAATTCATTCAGCCGAGTCGGAACGGTTGAACTAATGCGCATCGTACTGCGCGATGGTTACCCACGGGTTGCAAGCGTGTGAGCCTGCTATACGTGATTCACGTATAGCCACGAGCTGCCTCGGTAAGAATGTGATCGCCCAGCACGCAAGGTGCGTGCGCTCCCCAGAACGCCGATCGTTCGACGTCGAACGCTTCCGTATCTCCCGCCGGGGGGCGCTGCAGGCCTCGCCTGACCCCGCTCGACGAACGGCATCGCCTCGCGCGCTAACCACGTGACGCCCGGAAAAGAAACGATTCCACCGCCCCGCGACCGCCGCATCGCCTGGCTGTCCTTTGAGATCGTGGACCAGGTCCGCTCGTGCCGCGCGCAACGCCGGCCCGAGACTGAAAAGCAGCGTAGCGATGAGGCAAAGGACGAAAGTCGCCGTCACCACCACGAAGTCGGGCCGAAGCTGAGCGGTCAAATTGAGATTAAAGGAAGCAAACTCCGTCACGAAGAAATTCTGGAGAAAAGAGTTGGCCCATAAGCTGAGCAAAAGACCCAGAGCGCCCCCGATGGCCGCCAGCACAATTCCTTCAGTCAAAAGCTGGCGCATGATCTGCCCGCGAGTCGAGCCCAAGGCGAGGCGCACCGCGATTTCGGGAGCGCGCGCCGAACCGCGCGCCAACATCATGTTGGCGAGATTCAGACAACCGATCAGCAGCACGATTCCCGACATGCAGAGCAACAGCAGGCCGACGAGACGAAGCGGTCCCGCGTTTCCGGGAGCAGTGTTGATCCCGAAAGGTTTCGCCAGAACGAGATCGCGCGCCTTGCCTGACCCGGAAGCGTCGACCGACGCCAATTGAGCCGCCAAAGGCGGCAGTTGCGCCTGTGCCGACTTCATCGTCACACCCGGTTGCATCCGTCCCATCAGATTCATGCAGTAGTTTTTCGGATCGGACAAATCGCGTGACTTTGGCGCCTCACCAAAAGCTGCCGCCGTCTCGCCGAACAACCCGAACGGCAGCCAGAGCTCCGGAGCGACCAACGCGCTCACACCGCTAAAACCCTCGGGCGTGACACCGATTACGGTGTGCCGCTGCCCATTCACCAACAGGTCGCTGCCGACGAAGTCAGGCCGCCTGCCATTGCGTTGCCGCAAGTCATAACTCGCGACGACAACGCGCTCGTCTGCATGCGGCCGAGTTTCTTCCGGCGTAAAGAACCGCCGACAACCGGCTGCGCACCCATGAGCCGGAAATAATTATCCGACACCATAAAGGCGAAGCTGCGCCGCAGCTCCGCCTCACGACCGAGACTGACGTAATTGAAATTCACCGCCGCCACATCGCTGAAGACGCTGCCAGACTCGCGGAGCGCGCGAAACTCCGCGTAGGAAAATTGGCGAAACGATCTCTTCGCATCCCGGCTCCCGGTGAAAATGCAAACAACCTCCTTTGGCTTGTAAGGGACAGCCGGGCCAGAAGAGCGCCGTCGACCAGCGAGAAGATCGCCGAGTTGACGCTTATCGTCACTGCCAGCGTACCAATCGCGACGGCGCTAAATCCACGCGATTTCGCCAGCAACCGCAGAGAAGCTTCAAATTGCCGAACATGCGAACAAGGTGGCAGATGTATGCGCGGCTGTCAGCGG
>JACCZO010000055.1 GCA_013695925.1 Chthoniobacterales bacterium | reverse complement strand
TGCTGACGCGCAAACAAATCGAGGAAGCGCGCGGGGAGTTGAACGGCTCGACCAGCATCGTCGAGCGTCTCGTTAGGCAGGGCCTCGTCACGGCGGACGACATTTCCCGCACCGTCGCCGCCCAGGCCCAGATGCATTGGGTCGACCTCGCCGATATGGTCGTGCCGCAGGAGGTGATCGACGAGATCAAGCCGCACGACGCGCGCCGTTTCAAAATGATCCCGATCGCGCGGAACGAGCATGGCCTCGTCGTCGCGACCGGCGATCCGCTCGATTTTGACAGCATCGATAGCCTGAGCTTTTTATTGAAGCGGGAGATCGAGCTTGTCTGCACCACGCCGGAGAAGATTCGCCACGCGCTGATCAAATACTACGGGAGCGCGGAAGAAGCGGTCGATGTCCTGCGCCGGAAAATCGGCGACGCTGCGATCGAGGAACTCGATATCGCCGAGGGCGCCGAGTTGCCCGAAGGCGAGGGCGGCGACGCCCCGATCGTGCGCATGGTTTCGATGCTTCTGCTCGAGGCGCACAAGCTGGGCGCGAGCGATGTCCACCTCGAGCCACTCGAGAAGAGTTTCCGGGTCCGCTTCCGTATCGACGGCGTCCTCCAGGAAATGCAGTCGCCGCCGAAGAAACTTCAGTCCGCCATCATCAGCCGGCTCAAGATCATGACCGGCTCGATGAGCATCGCGGAAAAGCGCCTGCCGCAGGACGGCCGCATCCAGGTGAAGATTGGAAAAAAGTCGATCGACCTCCGCGTCTCGACCGTCCCGACCAACCACGGCGAAAGCATGGTCATGCGTTTGCTCGACAAGACGAGCCTCCTTCTCGGCCTGCCCGAGCTCGGGTTCCTGAGCGACGACCAGGAAATTTTCGAGCGCCTCCTGCACGCGCCCGACGGCATCTTGCTCGTTACCGGCCCGACTGGTTCCGGCAAGACGAGCACGCTCTACGCCTGCCTCAATTACATCAACAAGCCCGACCGCAAAATCATCACGGTGGAGGAGCCGGTCGAATACCAGATGAACGGGATCAACCAGGTGCAGGTGAATTCCGAGATCGGCATGACCTTCCCGGCCGCGCTCCGCTCCATCCTGCGCCAGGCGCCGAACATCATCATGATCGGTGAGATTCGTGACCTTGAAACCGCCGCTATCGCGACCAACGCCAGCCTGACCGGTCACCTCGTTTTCAGCACCCTGCACACGAACGACGCGCCTTCTGCCGTTGCGCGCCTGATCGATATCGGCGTGCAGCCGTTTCTCGTCGCCACCTCCATCCGCGCCATCATGGCCCAGCGACTCGTTAGGCGGCTCTGCCTCAATTGCAAGGAACCGGGGCACCTCTCGGATTCCGAAGCGCGGGCTCTGCAGGTCGAGTCATCCCAGCTCAGTGAGGCCAGCGTGATGCGGCCGGTCGGGTGCGAGAAATGTCGCCAGACCGGTTATAAGGGGCGGATTGGCATTTTCGAGATATTCGAGATCGACGACGAAGTGCGCCACCTGGTGAACAACCGCGCTTCCACCATGATCCTGCGTCAGCGCGCGCGTGAGCTCGGCATGCGCACCCTGCGCGAGGACGGCGTGCGCAAGGTGCTGGCCGGGATGACGAGCGCCGAGGAAGTCATTTCGATTACGATCGGAGACGCCAATTAATGACGAATGAACCTTTCGCCGGTTCCGGAAGTCAGGCTTCCAGCCTGACTCGGCGGGCAGGCATCTTGCCTGCCCGGGGAGGCGCGGCGCAGGAGCCGACCGGCTGGAAGCCCGTCGGCCGAGTCAGGCAGGATGCCTGACTTCCTATGAATAACGAACGCATCGCCGATTTCTTCATCGACCAGGGACTGATGGACCGGGAGCAGGCGGACGACGTCCTGCTCGAGACGACACAGAACGGCAAAGCGATCGAGCAGGCGATGGTCGATCACGGCATCGTCGACGAACATCAATTTTACCTGGCGATCGCTGACGCGCTTGGGAGCGAGGTGGTCGATCTCGAGGCGATCGAATTTTCGCCGCGAATTTTGCGCCTCATCCCGGCGGGGCTGGCTCGATTGCATCGTGCACTGCCGATTGGAGAGGACGGCAACGCGATCAAAGTGGCGCTCGTTGATCCGCTCGATACACAGACAATAGAGGACCTCCGTTTTGCGTTAGGCCGCGACATCGACGTCGTCCTCGCGCCGAGCGAGCAGATCGAGGAACGCCTGCGCAAGCATTACGGCGAGGACACCTCCAGCATGGAGGACATCCTCAAGCAGCTCGGCGAAGCCGGCGAGCTGATGACGCTCGCGGGCGACAAAGCGATCGGGGCCAACGTCGAGGCGGAAGCCAACGCCACCCCGATCATTCGCTTTGTCGATCTCATCCTCTACCAGGCGATCCAGGACCGGGCGAGCGACATCCATTTCGAGCCATTCGAGGCCGAGTTCAAAGTGCGCTACCGGGTCGATGGCGCGCTCTACGAAATGGCGCCGCCGCCGCGTCACCTCGCGCTCCCTGTGATCTCGCGAGTCAAGGTGATGGCAAACATGAACATTGCAGAGCGACGCCTCCCGCAGGATGGACGCATCCAGAAGCACATTGCGGGTCGCGCGGTGGACCTGCGCGTTTCCACCTTGCCGACGCAGTTCGGCGAGAGCGTCGTCCTCCGGGTGCTCGATCGTTCCACCGTCAACCTCGATCTCGAAGCGCTCGGGATGCCCGAATACATCCTCGATTACATCCTCGAGGTGATTAATCGGCCTAACGGGATCTTCATCGTGACCGGCCCGACCGGTTCCGGTAAAACCACCACGCTTTATTCCTGCCTGCGCAAGATCAACACGATCGACGCCAAGCTGCTGACCGCGGAGGAGCCGGTTGAATACGACCTCGAGGGAGTCATGCAGGTACCGGTGAATGAAGCGATCGGGCTCACTTTCGCTCGCGTTCTACGCGCTTTCCTGCGCCAGGATCCTGACCGGATCATGGTCGGGGAGACGCGCGACCTCGAAACCGCGCAGATCGCGATTCAGGCCTCGCTCACCGGGCACCTTGTCTTCACCACCCTGCACACGAACGACGCGCCCGGCGCCATCGCACGCCTGATCGATATGGGCGTCGAACCGTTCCTCATCTCCTCCACCCTCGACGCCGTGCTCGGCCAGCGTTTGATCCGCAGCATCTGCCTCGATTGCCGGACCGATTACCAGCCTAACGAGTCGCTCCTCGCACAGCTCAATCTTGCCCCGCACGAAATCGGCGACCGCCATTTTTATTACGGCCGCGGTTGCGACAAATGCAATCAGACCGGCTACAAGGGCCGCAAAGGCATCTACGAGCTGATGCAGATTACCGATCCGATTCGCGTCCTGATCAATGAACGCGCCCCCTCGGTGGTCTTGAAACAGAAGGCGGTCGAACTCGGGATGGTGACCCTGCGGCAGGACGGCATTCGCAGCATCTTCGACGGAGACACGACGATCGAGGAAGTGCTGAAGTACACCTAGGGCGGCGAGACAACTCCGGGGAGCACGGGCTGCCAGCCCGTTGGTATCGGGCGAGCCTCGCCCGATACTTTGCGCGCAGCGCAACCCGTGGGCGCGATCTCTGGCGGCCGAACCAGACCGGTTTTTGCGAACAATACCGCACAGGAGGTCGTAAACATTTCTTCTCGTCCCGGTTCGGCGCAACCTGCGCCGAACGACGGGCTGACAGCCCGTGCTCCCCGGAGATAGCCGCGGCTCGCTCAAGAAAACTCGACACCTTGGCGCGCGCGCCCTATTTTCGCTGCCACTAGCGAATTCAACTCTATGCCGCGATTCACTTACACCGCGCTCGATTCCCGGGGCCAGGAATCCACTGGCCTGGTCGAAGCGCCTTCGACCAACGAAGCGATCGGCCAACTGCGCCAGGCCGGCTATTTTCCGACCAACGTTTTCGAGGAAGGCCAAGGCGGCGCCGCGGAAAAGAAAGCGCGCCGGAGCGCCAAGACCGCTGTCGCCGCCCAGAGTGCCGCGAAGGGCAAAAAGGGGATCGTTCTTTTCTCGAAGAAGACCGTCAAAGCCAAGATCCTGATGGTTTTCACCCGGCAGCTCGCGACCCTGATCGACGCCGGCCTGCCGCTCCTCCGCGGACTCAACGTGCTCGCGAAACAGGAGCGCGACGTCTTGCTCAAGGACACGATCAACCAGCTGGCCGATTCCGTGCAAGGCGGCAGCACCTTCTCCGAGAGCCTCGCGCAGCATCCGAGAATCTTTAACAAGCTTTTCGTCAACATGGTGAAAGCCGGTGAGCTCGGCGGTGTGCTCGAACTCGTGCTTAGCCGTCTCGCGGAGTTCCAGGAAAAGGCGCAGAAAGTCAAAAACAAGGTCAAGTCGGCGATGATTTATCCGGTCATCGTTCTCTCGCTCGCCATGATCATCATGGCCTTCCTCATGGTCTTCATTGTGCCGAAGTTCGAATCGATCTTTCACGACATGCTGGGCGATAAACCGCTTCCGGCGATTACCCAGTTCGTCATTGGGATCAGTGGTTTCATGCAGAATCACTGGCTCCTTCTGATCGGCGGCTTCATCGCTCTCATTTTCGGCTACCGGGCGGTCGCGCGGACGTCGGGCGGTCGGGCCGTCATCGATCGGTTCGCCCTCCGCGCACCGCTCTTCGGCGACCTTACCCGCAAGAGCTCGATCTCGCGCTTCGCCCGGACGTTAGGCACGCTCGTCACCAGCGGCGTTCCAATTTTGCAGGCGCTTAATATCACGCGCGAAACGGCCGGCAACACCGTCATCGCGAACGCCATTTCGCAGGTGCACGACTCGGTCAAGGAAGGTGAATCAATCGTGCAGCCGCTGGAAGCGAGCGGGGCTTTCCCGCCCATGGTCATCAGCATGGTCGACGTCGGCGAGGAGACCGGTCAATTGCCCGAGATGCTGCTTAAGATTGCAGAAGTCTATGACGACGAAGTCGACAACTCGGTCGCCGGCCTGACCTCGATGTTGGAGCCGATCATGATCGTCATGCTCGCGGTCATTGTCGGCACGATCGTGATTGCGTTGTTCATGCCTCTGATCAGCATCATCGGCGGCCTGCAGGCGCAGACCTGACGCATGCGAAGTGCGCGCCGTAATTTCGCCGGTTTCACGATCGTCGAGGTCCTGGTCGTGCTCGCGATCATCCTCGTGCTTGCGGGGCTGATTCTGGCGACAAGCAGCTACGTCCATAACAAGGGCGCCCGCTCCCGCGCCGAAGCCGAAATTGCCGCGATGTCGGCCGCGCTCGAGAATTACAGGGCGGATAACGGGGTTTATCCACTTTCTGCCACGCCCGATGCGCGCGAGAATGGCGATCCATTAGCGCAAATTTACAAGGATGCTTCCTTGGTGCTTTATCGCGCGCTCAGCGGCGATACGGATTTAAATAGACAGGCCGAGGCAACTTCATACATGAGCTTCAAGCCGAACCAACTCAGCCCTAACGATCAAGCCTCGGCGGTGACATTTCTCAAGGACCCTTTCGGCAACAGCTACGGGTATTCTACTGCTGGCCAGGCTGGCGGCGCGACGGGCTACAACCCAACTTTCGATCTCTGGAGTACTGCCGGCACCAGCACGACCGGAACACCGAGTCCGCTGCCGTGGATCAAGAATTGGTAGGGTAGCGCAAGCTTCCAGCTTGCACATTCCCATCCCGCAACCAGGATGGTTGCGCTACCTTTAGTGCACCACCACGACAACTCGCCGATTCACTTCTTGTTCTTCGATCGACGCGTCCGGTGAAGTCAGCAGGTTCGCCTTTCCGTAACCGCGCGTCTCGATCTGCCCCGGATTGATCCCCAGCACCCCGACCAGATACGCCTTCACGCTCTCCGCCCGGCGTCGGCTCAGGTCGAGGTTGTATTCCGCCGACCCATAGGAATCGGTGTAACCCTCGAGCGTAAAGGTCGCTTTCGGATTGCGCTGGATCAGGGTCGCGACCTTTTGCAATTGCGCGACCGCGTTGCCCCGCAAATCCGCGCTGTCGTATTCAAAAAGCTGATTGTTAGGCATTTTGAATTTTGTCCCCGACCCGAGCGGTCCTTTCTGCGAAAGAAGCGACTCGAGGTCGCTGAAACCGGGCGCCCGATCGGTCCGCGGTCCCGCGCTGTCGCCCGCGATCGCGTTGAAATTATTTGGCCGCTTGATCGTGGTGCTGGTGGCCAATTCCGTCCCGGTCATCGCCGGCTGGGGCCGGCCGGAATCCGGCACGTTGTTAAGCAGCGCCTGCTCCCGCCTCGCGTTCGGCGACTTGTCGAGCGATTGCGCGGTCGTCCGCTCGATCTCGTTTATGACCGAGTTCAGATTCGTTTGTTCGACCCGGGGCTTGTCCGGGAGGACGTCGCGCGTGTCGTCCGGCATCGCGGCGCTCGAATGCACTTCCTGGAGCAGCTTGTCGAAGGACTTCTGGTCATCCGGAAGTTGCACGTCGGTCTTGTCCGGGTTCGGTTTCGCTGCCTCCGTGGCCGAGCTGGCCGCCGCCTGGTCGAGCGGTTTGGCGGCCGCATCCACACTCGTCACCTTAAAGGTCGGGGGCTGGCGTTTTCCGACCCCGAGCGGGACCGAAGCCTGAAACCCGGTGCGATAAAAGAAAAAGCAGAGCAGCCCGTGCAGCGCGAGGGACGAGATGAGCCCGACCAGGAGCCAGTTGCGCTGTTTGCTCCGGCCCGCCCAGACCGGGAGCGGCTCCGAAGTGCGGGCAGTGACGGTTCTCATGGCGAGTTAGACAAACGACTCGCGCAAATGTTTGTCAAACTTTGCGGACCGCCTTTCGGTGGAGCGAGACTCCGTCGAGCTGGGATCGACATTCTATCGCAGCCGAGTTTGCTCCCAGGCTCGACAGAGTCTCGCCCTACCGAAAATCGTCTTTCGGCCTAACGAACCTGCCCGTGGGTTCGATCGATGAAAATCCGCGCGGCGCGCCGGATTTCTTCCGCCACATGCACTTCCGGCGAGACGAATTTCGGCGTAAACCAGGGATACAGACCGATCAAATCATGGGTTACGAGAATCTGGCCGTCGCAATGTTCGCCCGAGCCGATCCCGATCGTCGGGATGCCGATCGCCTCGGTGATCTGGCGGGCCGTATCCGCGGCCACGATCTCGAGCACGACCGAAAACGCGCCCGCCGTTTCGACCGCGCGGGCGTCCTGGAGGAGGCGCTCCGCCTCGACCGCACTGCGGCCTTTCACTTTGTAGCCGCCCTCCAGGCGCACGCTCTGGGGCAACATGCCGATGTGCGCCATGAGCGGGATTTTTTCCCTGACGATCGCCTCGATCTGCGCTCCGTGACTGGCGCCGCCTTCCAGCTTCACCGCCTGCGCGCCGGCTTCCACGAGGCGGTGTGCATTTGCGACGGCTTCCTCCGGGGTGTTGTAGGTGCCGATGGAAAGATCGGCCACGAGCAATGCTCGTTTCACCCCGCGCGCCGCCGCCCGGGTATGATGCAGCATCTCGTCGAAAGTCACCTCGGTCGTGTCGTCGTAACCGAGCACCACCATGCCTAACGAATCGCCGACGAGAACGATGTCGATCCCGCTTTCGTCGAGCAGACGGGCGGTCGGATAATCATAGGCGGTCAACGCCGTGAGGCGTTCGCCGCGACGTTTACGGGCGCGAAAATCCTCCATCGTGGCCGACACTACCATTGTCGCGCGGAACGCACCACCGAAGGTGAAGGCGGCAATTCCGCGGTCAATTCTCCAATGGTTTTGACCTGGCCGGGCAGGACGAGATTGGGCCGAATCTCGGCCAGCGGTTGGAGCACAAAGCCACGCAGGTGGAGCCGCGGGTGCGGAAGCTGGAAGTCTGGTTCTTCGATCGTGCGCGCGCTGTGATAGAGCAGATCGAGATCGATCGTGCGCGAGCGATTGCGGGCGTGCGCGGCCGGCCGGCCAAGCTGGTCTTCGATTTGCCGCAACGCCTGCAGCAACTGACGGGAGGATCCGCCATAGCCGATTTCGACGACGGCGTTTAGAAATGTTTTCGCCCCCGGTTCGCACTCGACCGGCTCGGTTTCGTAGAGCGCGGAGGAAAGACAGGGAGGGGCAACCCCGGGCAAAGCGAAAATTTTCTCGCGTGCGGTCGTCAGGCAGCGAAGCCGCTCGCCCAGATTCGCACCAAGCGCGATGCCCGCTCTCATCGGTGCACCGCGAGAACGCGCCTTCCTCTCCGGGGAGCACGGGCTGCCAGCCCGTTCTGAGAGGCAGTCTGCCTCTCAGCGGAGAGCCAGGGGAGGGTGGAAGGTCGCCCCCTCAACCTTCTGCACGACGCGTCTACTTGGAGAAGGTGAAGTGGCGCTTCGCGCAAACGAACCTGGCTGTCAGCCAGGTTCGAACGGGCTGGCAGCCCGTGCTCCCCGGAGTCCGGCGCGCCGCCGCTACAAGCCGAGCACATTTTCCATGCTGT
>JACCZO010000073.1 GCA_013695925.1 Chthoniobacterales bacterium | reverse complement strand
ACGAGAAAGGATTTGTCGTCCTCGATATGTTCCAGGACGTCGAGGAGGAAGACGGCGTCGTAGCGGCCGAGCAGAGAAGGTTCCTGATCGAAAATGTCGTAGAAAAAAAGCCGGCCCAAACCGGATTTGGCCGTTGCCATGCCGGCGCGGTTCAAGTCACAACCGTCGACCGGCACCCCTAGGTCCCGCTCGAGCATGCCGCGGGCGACCGCGCGGCCGCACCCGATCTCGAGCGCGCGCTCGATGTGCACCTGGGAAAGCTGAAGCGCCCGCATGACTTCGCGGTGACGCCACTGCATCCAGAAGTGGTCTTCGGTCGCGATGTCATACCAATCGTCCGCCATCGCGACCGTTCGCGGGGCCGAGAGATTTTCAATCTCGCTCATGGGAACTTCTATCCGGAGGCAGATTGACGGTGCGCTCGACCAGGAATGAAGGGCGTCCCTTCACCTCCATAAAGATTTGTCCGATGTACTCGCCAAGAAGGCCGAGATAAAGAAAGACCAGTCCATTGAAGAAGAGAAGGATGATGACGAGGGTCGAGAATCCCGGGGCCGCGAGACGGGTGTCGCTAAAGAGAGCGAAGCCAAGGTAAATCATCGCGCCGATGACCGCGCCGAGGCAAAGCAGAGTGCCGAAAATGAAGCCAAGCCTGAGCGGCCGGGTAGAAAACGAAGTTAAGCCGGAGCCGGCCAGCTTAACCAGCCGGCCTAACGAGTATTGGGGGTCACCGGCAGCCCGGGCGGGGCGGGCAATGGGGAAAGCTTTCGCCGGCAGACCGAGCCAGGCTCTTAGTCCGCGGATAAAGCGCAGCTTTTCGGGTAATGCGAGGAGCAGAGTCACGGCGCGGCGGCTCATGACACAGAAGTCGCCGCTATCCAACTGCACCGGGCTATCGGCGAGATAGAGGAAGAGGCGATAAAACAGGAAGTAGAAGAGCCGCTTCACCGGTTCGCCATGGCGTCGCGTGCGGACGGCGTAAACGACATCGAGCTGTTCGCTTTGGAGCAGGCGGAACATTTCGAGCAGGATTTCCGGTTCATCCTGCAGGTCGGCGTCCATCACACCCACGACCTCGCCCGTGGCAAAGGAAAGCCCAGCCGAGACCGCGCTTTGATGACCGAAGTTGCGGGTGAGGGCGATGAGTTTCACCCGTGGATCACGTTCCGCCCAGTCGTTGACGATGGCGCAACTGCCGTCGCTGGAACCGTCGCTGACAAAGAGGAGTTCGACGTCGGGAATTGCCGCCTGCATTTTTTCCAGCCGCGCACGAAGCAAAGGCAGAACCTTTTCTTCGTTCAGAAATGGAATAACGATGCTGAGTGCGGGACGGCTCATGCGCGGTGAGTGGAGATGATTCTGCTCTCGATCATACATCGGAGGGCGGCGGTGCACTCTCTTCTGTTTGCCCTTGTGAACGCAAGATCAGCTCATCTTTCCGGGCGTTCTCGGCCTGCAACGCGAGCGCCCACTCCGTGCGTTCGGCCAATTCCTTTTGCACCTGAAGGATCACGCGATCGCGCTGCGCCACTTCCTCCTTGAGCTGGAGCGTCCACCGCGTGCGCTCGGCGATTTCGTTTTGCAATTCGAGGATGCGTTTGGCCCTTTGTTCGGCTTCCTCCTTGAGCTGGAGCGCCCATTGCGTCCGCTCGTGAAATTCCTCCTGCAATTTCAAGTGCGCCCGACGGGTCAGGGCGTAATTTGCATCCAGGTCGTGTGCATAGGCAACACGATGCTCGAATTGCTCTTCCATCAAAGCTGCCGCCTCCGGCAGCGGCTCTTTCGGCGGTGAAGTCGCGCGCAGCGTTTTCCAAAACTCGCGCGCTTCCGCGAACACGGCCGATTCCTTTTCCGGATCACGCTGCAATTCGGCGGCGGCGACGTTGGAGCTATTGATCCGCTTCTGCAACGGCTCGAGGCAGGCCTCGGCAAAGGGTTCCTCGATGAAGTCGAAGATTTGTTGGAGTGATTTTTCCGGTGCACTGACGAGGTCTTCCAGGAAAGCGCGGCAGACGATCTTCTCGCCCAAGGCGTCTTCCGCGAGGACACAGGCGCGGGCATGCGCCTGCCAGCGGGCATAACCTTCTTCATCGGTCTGCGCCAGCGTTCTTCTCGCGACGCGATCGAAGTTCCGCATCGAAGGAACCACCAGATCGGGGTTGCGAACGAGATGGATGAAGCGCGCCTCGGGAAAGAGTTTGCCGAGACCGGCGATGCCGAAGGAATATTCCGGGGTTCCATTGACCCAGCGGGATTTGGGATCCGACTCGTCGCGCGAGATTTTGAACGCCGGGTGATTCTCGGGGTTGAGGGGGCTGGCGCCCTGGCGCCCGCGGGTCTCGAAAGCCTCCCGATGGCGCACGATGGAGGTATTGATGCAGGTGCCGATTTCCTGCATGAATTGATCGCGTTCGATTCCCATCGAGGAAAGCTGGGAGCGCTCGCCACGGGCCGAACCGCGACGAAACGCCACCGCGAGATCGACGGCAAAAGGGGCCATCCAGTTGGATTCTTCGAGGCCAAGGAGGTTCGGATGTTGTCCCAGGCACCAGGTCAAAATGCTCGTGCCTGAACGCGGTGAGCCGACGATGAAGATTGGTCTGGTTGCCCGCACGCACGGCAAACTGGTGCAAATAAGAGCGCGATTCGAGAAAAAACGAGACCCTCTTCGGGCCATCGCCGGTGATCCCGGGCTCGTTATCCCGGCCCTCCGAGGTTTGGACGGTAGTAATCAGGCAAAAAACGGTTGCCTGTCGGCCTCCGCCGGGTATGACTGACGGCTGTTCGGGCCGAAAGAGCGCTGGAATTGTGCGCGCAGACGCAGATGTTCCAACATCATCTTCCATTTTTTTTCTCCCGCGCCGCCCTCTATGGGCGGCACGCGATTGGTATCTACCATAGCGCCGTCAGGATGATGGAAGCCGGTCTCTGCCGACTCGGCGTACCACCCTTCTCGTTAGGGCGCGGTTCCAAGCGGCTGGGCGCAGGTGGCCGGGGCGCGAAATCACCCTCGCGAAGAATGCGGCGGCGAACGCCGCTGCTGATTCACTACCATATCTTTAAGAATGCCGGCTCATCATTCGAATGGGCCTTGGAGCAGGCACTCGGCGACGCTTATCGCTCTTTCGACCACTCTTCTGCCGCCGGGTTCGTTTCGGCCCGCGATTTGGTAGAATATTGCTTTCGCCATCCCAACGTAAGAGCTATCTCAAGTCACCAGGCTGCGCCCCCGCCGCCCAAGATCTTTGGACGCGAGGTCTTCACAAGCCTTCTGATTCGGGATCCCATCGCTCGAATTCGATCCGTTTATGCTTTTGAGCGGGCGCAGGCGAAGTCAACACCCGGGGCGATCAAAGCCAAGGAGCTTACCTTCAAGCAATATGTGGAGTGGCGTCTGGAGACTTCCCCGGCCGTGCTCTGCAATTTTCAAGTGTATTTTTGTTCGCGCACGGCCGCAAATCGCTCCCAGGTTTCGGGCGACGAGCAGTTGGAAAATGCGATCAAGAACCTTGATGGAATTTCTCTCGTTGGAACCGTTGCCCGTTTTGACGAATGGCTTGCCCTGGTCCAGAAGGTTCTTTCTTCTTCCTTCCCCAACCTCGCGCTGGCTTCGGCCCGACAAAACGCATCTCTCGGATGTGAGCCTTCGAAGGGAGAAATTCTTGAACAACTGATCAGCGAGCTGGGGGATGCGACCGCGCGATATCTGATTCAGAAAAACGAACTTGATATGTGCCTGCATCAGGTGGCCGACGCCTTGCTGACTCGACGGCTGGCAGAGCACGGCGCGGGACTGACATTGCTCCAGGCCTACACTAGCACCCAGGGCGATCGGTCATCGTCACACCGGCTTTAAAAGATTAGTCAGCCGGTTCCCTTATGACATTTTATGTCGCTTCCAAAAATGCGTCGCCAGAAACGCGAATTGCCGGCTTTTTGGGCGCGACTCGCGAGAATTTCGAAAAGGAACGGTCATGCGTGATTACAGACCCAGTATGGCTCTTGAGAACCTGCGCGGCGTCTAAAGACCAAAGTGGACACATCGGATTCGATTCAGTTTGGCGCTGCCTTTTGACCTTTGTCTAAACATTGGATAACGAAATAACAGCGGTAGGTTCGTGGGGCAACGACAATTGCACGCATCACCCCACGAGTGATTTTTATTCCCATATCCATCTGTAGTGAGTCAGATTACCTTCGAGCGACTTTAACAATCTCGATCCTGAAGTGCAGAATCCATTACACTACGTCCGCTGTGACCTGAACTTGCGGCAACTCTCCAGACGCGAAAGCTTCGTGCTTGGGGCCATAATGATTTGTGCCTTGGTGCTCTACGCTGCGCTCCAACACGGCCGAATATTTCTTGGGGATGAAATCGGGACGCTTAGATACATTAAGAAGAGTCCCGGTTATATTTTGACGCATTTCGCCACCCACCTCACGATGAATTATTTCATTCTCGTGGAAAAAGGAGTGGCTTGGATTTGCGGCGCAAGCGATTGGCGTTTGACAGTGCTCCCGATCGCGGCGGCCATCGCAATCATTCCACTCACTGCTTCGCTGGCGCTCAAATTTACGGGTTCGTCGCGCACCGCGCTGATCGCCGCCAGTCTTACCGCGTTCAATCCTTACATGATGATGTGGGCTCCGATGATTCGTTCTTATTCGTTGCTCGTCGCGCTTGGGCTAATAGCAATCAACGAATTTTTTCACTGGTATCTGCAACGAGATTGGTCAAGTGGAGTGCGCTGTGCGGTCGCCGTGTTACTGTTGTTGCTTGCCCATCTTAACGGCCTTTACACAGTTGCATTTCTCACCCTATTGCTCACTATCGAAACTGTGTTTGCCGGTTGGTCTGGCGTCCGAAGGGTTTTCTGGGAATCCAAGACTCTTTGGATTCCGTTAGCGGGGGCGGCGATCATCGTCGGCATCGCTTATTGGCGCCTGTTGCCCGGTATCGCGAAGGTAAACAGGGAGTGGGGGAGCGATACTCCACCCACCAGCATGGGATATCTCCCAGAGGTCTTCACCACTTATGTAGGCGTTGGATATATCGCCGTCTTGTGCTTCCTGCTCGTAGTCGCCGGCGTTTGGTCAGCGCTGCGCGAAAAGCGAGCGCTTCTCTTGTTGTGTGGAGCGCTCATTCTGAGCCCGGTCCTTATGTCTTTGCAGGGGGTGTCGGTTCAGACGTGGGCTTACGCCCGTTATCTAATTTTTTCTCTGCCGCTTCTCCTTATCTTGCTTTCCGGGGGAGTCGATTGCGTTGCGAGACTTATCGCGAGGCAAACGGGGGCCGCGGTGGTAGCCTGGAGCCTCACGGCAGTAATCATTTTGTGCTGGACGCCAAATCTATCTGCGCAGTTTGCCGCTAAGGAAAAACGGCCGTATGCGCGTGTTGCTAAGTTTCTGCGCGCGGAGATGCATAAAAACGACGTGATTGTCGCGGGATGGAGTCTTGGGTTTACGTTATCGCAGTTTTTCCCAGACTCCGACGAGCGCATCATGCTCCCCAACAAATATCTCAACAGAGTCGCCGCTCACCTCGATGGCAGAGTGGGACGCGTCTTTTATGTGACAGGGTTAGGTGTTGCAAGCGGTCGCACGGCATCCGTCCATCGGTTTGGGGGAGTGGAGGTTACAACCTATAGCGGCGAGACCGCGCGGGCGTTACTTCAGGAATGGCGGGAAGACCTGGTCCATCGAACTGCCGGTCGCGTTGTTCCGCCCTTTCAGGGCGATTATCAGCTGCTTGCTCTGATCGAAGAGCGGATACCTTCTGGCCAGTCAGCGGATCATTGGCGCTCGCTCGCCGAACGTTGCCGCGCTCAGAGCCCAGCTGAGCGTAATACTCCGCGACACCTAAAAAAGGCGACACACGCGGTCTTATTCCCGTGAAAATGGCTTACGGCGATACTAATAACGTAACTTCGGTGATCAGCCGCAAAGGTGTCAAATAGGGAAATCCCTTGTTGCAATCTTGAGGCACAGAGCAAAAATTAGGACGGAGAAGAGCCGCGCGCGCCAGCCTGTCTGGCATAGTTATGTCTCAGCATGACCGATGTAGTTGAACTTACTATTGTGATGCCTTGCCTGAACGAGGCGGAGACCCTCGCAGGTTGCATCGAGAAGGCGCGACTGGGCATAGAGCGTTCGGGCGTGCGCGGTGAGGTTCTTGTCGCTGACAATGGCAGCAAAGATGATTCAGTGGTAATCGCGGAAAAACTCGGAGCACGCGTTGTCCAGGTGAAGAAAAAGGGCTATGGTAACGCCTTGCGAGGCGGCATCCAAGCCGCGGCGGGAAAATGGATTCTCATGGGCGACGCCGACGAAAGCTACGATTTTTCAGAAGCGGGCCGTTTCGTTCAGAAACTTCAGGGAGGGTTTGAGTTGGTTATGGGCTGCCGCCTTCCGCAGGGCGGCGGGAAAATTTTACCTGGAGCCATGCCGTTTTCGCACCGCTGGCTTGGAAATCCGCTTTTCTCGCGAATGGCGCGACATATGTTCGCGGCCCCTATTCACGATGTTTATTGCGGTCTGCGCGGATTCACACGGGAATTATATGATCGATTGGCGCTTCAGTGCGACGGAATGGAATTCGCCACGGAGATGATCATCAAGGCTAGCTTGCATAAGGCTCGCATCGCTGAAATTCCAATTACCCTCCATCCTGATGGGCGCAAGACGCACGCGCCGCATCTGCGAACCATTCGTGATGGCTGGCGCACCCTGCGTTTCTTTCTCGTGTTCAGCCCGCGATGGCTCTTTCTCGTGCCGGGCTTTGTTTTGGTTTTGCTCGGACTGGTTGGATACGCCGTAGCATTGCCCGGCTTGAATATCGGCGGCGTAACGTTTGATGCGCACACACTTTTGTTTTCCAGCCTTGCGATTCTAATGGGTTATCAATCGGTCCTGTTCGCTATCAGCGCCAAAACCTTCGCCATCAACGAAGGATTGCTGCCGAGTGACTCGCGCTTCGAGCGATTTTTCAACGTGATCTATCTGGAGCGCGGCCTCGCCTTGGGCGGCCTGGCGTTATTGGCTGGCCTTATTTTGTTGGCCGGAGCCGTATTGCAGTGGGAGTCCGTTGATTTCGGCCGCCTCGACTACGCCGTCACGATGCGCTGGGTCATTCCGGGTGCGACGCTGACAGCATTGGGATTTCAAACCATACTTTCAAGTTTCTTTGTAAGTATGCTAGGAATGAAACATCGGCCATGAGTCAAGCTTTCAGAGAGGCGAACGCGGAATTTGATGCCTATGCTACGAAATATGACGCAACGCTTGCTCAAGGAATTTCGATTTCGGGGGAAAACAAAAATTACTTTGCAAGGGGTCGAGTCGCCTGGCTGGCCCGCTGTCTCTCAGCCATGGGCGAGAGCCCACGTAGGATCATGGATTTTGGCTGTGGCACGGGCTCCTCAATTCCATTTTTGTTGAACGAATTTGTGCTAGCATCGGTGCTGGGGGTGGACGTATCCGCCGAATCGTTAGCGGTAGCCGAGCGCCTCTACGGCGGGGCCCGCGTCCAATTTTCGCCTCGAGTAGAAGAGCAGTCGGCAAAGCACTTTGACCTGGCATTTTGTAACGGGGTTTTTCACCATATTCCGCTGATTGATCGATCCGCGGCGATAAACAGTGTGTATTCCTCCTTGCGGTCTGGTGGCCTGTTCGCATTCTGGGAAAACAACTCGTGGAACCCCGGCACTCGTTATATCATGAGCCGGATTCCGTTTGATCGTGATGCTGTTACTCTGTCGCCTCCGACCGCCTCTCGTTTATTACGCGCAGGCGGGTTCGAGATCATCCGCACAGATTTTTTGTTTTTCTTTCCAAGGTGTCTAAGCTGGCTGCGCTTCCTAGAACGTAACCTAACAGATTTTGCACTCGGCGCCCAGTATCAAATCCTTTGCCGGAAGCCTGTGGGACCCCGGCAGGCGTCTATCAGAACCTTGGGCGTGGCATAGCGAATTCCGCGGAAAAGCGAATCGTCATCCCGTTCCAAAACGAAGCCAAATACTCAGGACCGGTATTGGCATGATTCAGATACGGCCGACGTCATTAATCGCCGTCTTTCCTGGCGGAAGTACTGAAGACGAGGGAGACGCGCTCCTAACTCGCAGCAGGAAAAAGGCAAACGCATTTAAACCCCTGCAACCGATCAGGGGGATCTGAGGACTGGCGGTCTGACGGGTTCTGGAAAAGGCGCCGGGAGCAGAGGCGAGACCGGTAGATCGTCGTTGCGCCAATCACCGAGGAGTTTTGAGAGTTGAGCGCGAGCGGCCCCAACCGAAAAAAGCCGTTCAGTTTTGGCGATACCGTTTCGAGAAATGAGCTCCCACAGTTCTTCGGACTGGTAGAGTGCGACTAACCTTTTGGCAAAAAGGGCCGGTTCGTCGGCGATTATCACATCCTCGGCATCTTGCAGAGACATTCCCTCGACCGCAACCGACGTCGCCACCACCGGAACGCCAAAGCCCATGCTTTGGTTGATCTTGCCCTTGACGCCGGCTCCATACCGCAAAGGCGCCACCGATAGCTTAACGCTGTCAAAATAGGGACTAACATCCTTTTGTAATCCCGTGACAATGACTGCTTCATCTGCCAGAGCCACGACTTCCGGAGGGGCCTTATCGCCTATTATGTAGAACTTAATCGGGCCTAATTCCTGCCGGACCAGGGGCAGAATTTCGCGGGCGAAGAAAAGGACGCCATCTGTATTGGGCGGGTGCTGAAAGCTTCCGATGAAAAGGAAATCCTTGCGCTGCGAGAAGGGCATGGCGGAGCCAGGGATATCCACGATGTTCGAGACTACCTGAATTGACTTTGTCGGGCGCTGTTGCTTGAGCAACATTTGCTCGACGGTGCTTACCACCCAGGTCTCATCGGCCTTGTCGATGAGTTCGTACTCCATCTGCTCCTTTTCCAAGGCGACCGCTTTGGTGGCGGGATGGTCGGTTAACTGCGCTTCGCGATTGGTCCGGAGAAAGTGAAGATCCACCGTATCGAAAATAACGCGGCTTTGCGGTGCGAAACGGCGGACGTTGTCGATGTGCTTCTGCGCAAAATCACAACGACTCAGGATAACCGTGTCAAATGCCGGGCCATAACTCTGCAGGTAGTCGCAAATTTGTTTGGCATACGGGTGGTGCATGACCTCGATGCCGCGCTTTCTCAGGTCATCCGCGTACGGCGGAATATCCGCGAGATTATCCGGCAAGAAGGTAATCCGGTGGCCGAGCCGGTGAAGAATAGTGAGGAGCTGAAACATGCGGAGCGACCCAGAGTCGCGATCGGGCATCGGCAGGTGATGATCGATCACGAGAACCCGCATCCTTCCCGCGGGAAGAGCCTCGTACGCTGTCACGTCCCCGTTCTCAGGCTTCCCTGCCAGCACCGTCGCCCATGTTGAGATAAAGGTTTGGCGATTAATATCCTGGTATCGCTTCGCGCCGGAAGTTACATCGGTCCCTGCAGTGATACCTTCATGATGCACGACAACACTGAGTGGCTGATAAAAGACCTTCCGGCCGGCCCGCGCGACCTTGAAGGCCAGATCGGTATCTTCGTAGTAGGCGGGCGCGTATTTTGGGTCGAAGCCGCCGAGCTGCTCGAAAAGCAACTTCGGAATCATGACGCTGGCGGCTGAGCAATAGTCAACCTCACGCAGATAGTTGTATTCCGGTTTGGCCGGATCTTGAAACTTACCCCGGTTCCAACCGGAGCCATCGCGCCAAATGATACCGCCGGCTTCCTGGAGGCGGCCGTCAGGGTAAACGAGCTTTGATCCGACTAGGCCGGCGTCAGGCTCAAAGGTAAAGGTTTCATGCAAAGCTTCCAGCCATCCTGCGGTTACAATTGTATCGTTATTCAGAAAGACGAGATATCTGCCCCGCGCTGCAGCCGCGCCGCGATTGCACGCCGCGATGAATCCGGCGTTCTCCTCCGCCCGTAGGTAGATAAGACCCGGGATCGAGCCAGTCACTGCCTGAGTGGAATCTGTCGATGCGTCATCGGCCACAATGACTTCATAAGGAATGTCGCCGCTATGTTTTTGGATGGCGACAAGACAGGCATGGGTAAAGTCGACTTGGTTGTAGGCTGGGATAATGATCGAAACGTCTACCTCGTTGTGATGTACAAAAGTAACGGGATCCTTTGGGGGAGACGGCGTGATTGAGGGAGTAGATTCAGCTTGCGGGGTGCTGATGGCTTTAGAGTCGGGAGTCGGTGAAAGGATTTCACGCGGACGCAAGGACTGGATCTCATCTTCCAGAGAAGCAACCTCGGGATGGACCTTCCTCCAAGCGCGATATTTTTCGACATTCTTATCAAGATGCCCAAAGCCTGGCAGTGCTTTGCCGGTGATGGGAGCCAGCAAGGTAGCGAAAGGGTTGGCCATTTTCCAACGGCGTGAACTCCGGAGAAGGTTTGCCGCATGCTCTATCTGATCGAGCAACCGAAGAAACTTCTTCATTTCCAGAAGTTGCTTTCGCAGACGCTCAGTCAGGGAAGCGTTCCGCGACTCGTACTCAGTCAACCGGATGCTGGTCTTTTGCAGGAGTTCGTTAGTCTGGACGAAACGTTCACGTAATTGTGCGATCTCGCCCTGATCTCGCGCCAATTGCTGGCGAGCAGCCTCATCTCGATTCTCATACTCATGCGCCTCGCGCTCGAGACGTTCGAGGTGTTGTTGCAGCGCCTTGATCTCCGCCTGATCGTGCTCGGATTGTTGCCGCGCCTCGTTCGCATCGCGCTCGGACCGCTGGAGTTGCTCAAGGTGCCGTTGCAACGCCTTGATCTCCGCCTGATCGCGCTCGGATTGTTGCCGCGCCTCGTCCGCATTGTGATGAAGCCGCTCAATGTGCTGTCTCAGCGCCTTGATCTCGTCCTGATCTCGAGCCAGTTGCTGACGAGCAGCCTCGTCTCGAGTCTCATACTCGTGTCTCACCCGCTCTAGCTCACGGCGCGCGGCCTCGAGTTGTTCCCAGGATTCACGCCGAACCCGTTCGAGTTCCCCGAAAAGCTGTGTGCGCTGGGTTTGTTCACCAAACAGCAGTTGGTCGAGGTGGGCATAGGCCTTCTGGAGTTCTTCAATCCGGCCATCGCGCCGATTGATCTCGGCCGCGCTGCGAATAGAGTTCAAAGCTAGTTCCTGGCGCAACCCCTCGATCGTTTTCTGATGTCGATCCACTTCCTGCCGGTGTGAGGTCTCGGCGCCGCGGCGCTGCGCCAGTTCCTGCCGCATGCCTTCACTATCGGGAATGCTCGTCTGAAGGCGGCTTTCCGTCCCGCTTAAGGGATCGTCTTCGCTCTCGACCAGGCTCTTATCTTGAATGTCGCGCGCCGCTGTATCTTCGCTTGCTTCCAGCATCCTTCGATAGAGCGAGACAATCGGTTCGGAGACGCCCGCGTCGATCATCTGCTCGACCGTAAAGGCGGTGTGACGCCGGTTAACCGCCACCAGCGCGACGGCCTCGGCGATCTTACTGGCATCGTCCAGTCCGAGAAAGTTCGCGATTCGGAGCAGTTCGTTTTGCGGATCGGAAAAGAAAGCTTCGTAATGCGTGATGACTCGTTCCTGCGCAGCAGTGTGCGCCAGCAACCGGCGGTTATAGATTTCCCAGAGCCTCAAACCCAGGGCATAGGAAGTGCCGTTCCTCCGATTCATCGAGTAGGCGACCTCGAGCGGGTTGCGAATAATGAGAACGGTTTTGAGCGCTGGGATGAGACTCTGCCAAAAAGGCAGGGTGAGACAGTTACGTGGGTCCTTCCAACCCCACTTGTGGTGATCGGCGAAACTGCTCAGGAGCAGGTGGGCTTTGGCGCGCTGAGGCGCAAGGGTATCGCTGTCAAAGGACGATTCGCTCCGGGGCGGCAGATCCCACGCTGCGCCGAGGGAATTGAGGATTTCGTCGTTTAGCTTAACGAACCGAAGGTTCTCCCAGAAGCCATCAGGGTTGTCGGCCGCAGCCGGCATCATGTCCTCTTCGGGACCAAGGTAAAGACCACAACTGTGGAGTAACCGCGTCAGCATAGAGGTGCCGGAACGGTGCGCGCCAGCGATGCAGATCGCGGGCTGCTTGATGGGCTCATGTGTCTTGATCACAGTGAATAGACTGGTCAATCGCGAGAATCAATCGAGGATATCCCAAGCTCTGCCTCAGCGCGAGGCGGTGAGCGCAAAGATCATTTCTGTCCCCGCCACCTCCGATTAAGATCGGTAATCATTTGCAGCATATAGGAGCGCTCGTTTGTAAATGTGAGGTTTGATCGGTCTGGGACCAGCTTGCGGTCATAAACCCAAACCGAAGCAAGAGGTATCCCACTGGCCGCGATCGCTCCTAATTCGTTCACGAAATGCTCCTTATCGCTCATCCCCCCTCGTGCGCCGGGCCTGCGGGGGGTAGGTATGAATTCTTCAAGATAGACCGCCTTTCCGGACGATCGCCCGATGCGCACGCAGGTCTGCAGTAATTCCTGATAAGAGACTCTTCGATCGGCAAAACGCGGTCCGACATCTCCGGGACTGGCGTGGATACATATCGGGTTATAGGGACCGGGATTATCGCGGAGCAGAATATGGGCAAACTGAGCTTCGGTGTCGGTGCCGCGTCCCCCGGCGGCATTATGGTAGGCATTGGCGCGCGGAATGGAGTTTCCTGTTACCAGCATCCGGTGGGAATCAATCTTTCGCACTACCTGGGCGAAGTCGAGTGCGGCGCTGCGGAAGGTCTCGTAGGTCAGCCTGCGATCGGAGCGACCTTGTCCAGGACGGAGATTGAAAGGAAGGGATAATTCGCAGCTGAACTCCCAGCCCCAGATCGCGGGCGAATGGGCATAACGGGAGACCACGTCGTGAGTATATCGGCGCATGAACTTGCGGGTCTCGCTTTGCCCATCTCCCCAGCGCTCTCGCGGCTCATGGACCGCTTCCGATACTGCGGCGATGGACCAGAAAACCGAAGCGATCAGGCCGACATTGGATTTCTCCGCGCTCTGAATGACAGCGTCCAGTTTCTGGAAATAAGCCTCCCTTTCGGTCAGATATAGTCGCAAATCTTTGCCGGTGTAACCACCTGCCGCGATGCGCGCAAAGGGAATGCCATGTGCCCCAAGTTGCGCAAAACCTTCGCCATAACTCACGTCGTCGGGACTTCGCAGGGTGCGGAGAAAGGCGTCGTAATAGTTGACACCGACTCCTCGATATGGCGTGCCGTTCCGGATTAAAACGCCTCGCGAATCGACCGTAAGGCCGAGGGAAGCCGACGACGTTATTTTTTTTCCTGAGAGCGGGAGGGTGCCGAGAAAAAAAATGAAAAGCAGGGGCAATGCCCAAATCCCAAGACCGCGCGCTTTCAAGGCCATGACGAAGGCTAAGCTAATTACCTTTTACAGCAATGCGGGATCATCCGATCCCCAATTCATTTGCTGCCCGGCGTGACTGCGGGAATGTCGCGCAGGTCGGACGGGATTTCGTCGGCCGGGAACGTCTCGACCTGCATCTCGATCATACTCACGAAGGGACAGCCGAAATCAGGCCGCTGACCTCCGCTGCGATCGACCAAGACGCCGACGCCGACCACTTGGCCGCCCCGCGCGCGTACGATATCGATCGTCTCCTGGACCCGGCCGCCGCGGGTGACGACGTCTTCCGCGACGATGAAACGCTCGTTAGGCGAAATGACAAAGCCACGGCGCAAAACCAACCCGCCCGCGTCCTTCTCGGCAAAGATGTGGCGTTTGCCTAACGACCGTCCCACTTCCTGTCCGACGACGATCCCGCCGAGGGCAGGGGAGATCACCGCGTCGCATTCGAACTCGCGGAGCTTATCGGCCAGCTGGCCGCACACCCGGGCCGCGATCCCGGTGTGCTGGAGGAGGATGGCGCACTGGAAGAATTGCCGGCTATGCAGGCCAGACCGAAGGACAAAATGTCCGTCGAGCAGCGCCCCGGTCTTGCGAAAAAGCGCCAGCAAGTCTTCGCTCATGGCTCAGCGCTCCTCTCTAGCCGGAGGTGTCGCTGACCGTTTTTCCACCCTCAGCCGGGTTGTCCCCGACCGCCGCGATTACTTCGATCTCCACCTTTGCGCCTTTGGGCAGGGCCGAGACCGCGACGGTCGAGCGCGCGGGAGGATTATCCCGGAAGTAGGTTGCGTAAATCTCGTTCATGGTCTGAAAATCATCCATGCTCGTGAGGAAAATGGTTGTCTTGACGACGTGGTCGAAACTGAGCTGCGCCGCCTTCAGGAGCCCCGCGATGTTTTCCAGGACGCGCTTGGTTTGTTCGCCGATATCGCCCGAAACCATCTGGCCGGTCTTCGGATCGAGCGGGATCTGGCCGGCGCAGAAAAGCAGGGAGCCGGTCCAGATACCCTGCGAGTAGGGCCCAATCGCCGCCGGGGCATCAGGAGTAGAGAGAATCTTCTTCATCGGCCCGACCTTAGCCGGAAAAACCGGCGGCACAACGGAGAGCAGCGAGCGGCGCGAGGGCCGATGATTGATCGCACGCGATTCTCGTTGATATTGCTGCCCTCATGGTCAGTTGGATTTTAAAGAAGATACTTGGCTCGAAGAATCAGCGCGAGATTCGGCGATTGCACCCCCTCGTGCGCTCGATCAACGCCTTCGACGAGCAGTTCAAGGCTCTCTCGGACGACGAACTGCACGCCAAGACCGCGGCCTGGAAAAGCGAGCTTTCCGCCTTGGAAGACCCGGAAGCGCTCGCGCGCCGGCTCGACGAAATTCTCCCTGAAGCTTTTGCCGTCGTCAAAAATGCGGCCCGCCGCCTGACCGAGCGTCAGGAGAATTTCACGGTTTGCGATCAACCAATGAGCTGGAACATGGTGCACTTCGATGTGCAGTTGATCGGTGGCGTCGTTCTGCACCGCGGCCGGATTGCGGAGATGGCCACGGGCGAAGGCAAGACGCTGGTCGCGACGCTTCCGCTTTACCTTAATGCTCTCGCTGGTCGTGGGGCGCATCTCGTGACGGTGAACGATTACCTCGCTCGCCGCGACGCCGAGTGGATGGGTCAGCTCTACAGTTTCCTCGGTCTCACAGTGGGCGTTATTCAGCACGACCAACCGCCCGATCTCCGGCGCGAGCAATATGCCAGCGACATCACCTACGGCACGAATTCCGAGTTCGGTTTCGATTACCTGCGCGACAACGGCATGGCCACGACGCGCGAGCAACAGGTGCAGCGCGGCTATCATTACGCGATCGTCGACGAAGTCGATTCCATCCTGATCGACGAAGCACGCACCCCGCTCATCATCAGCGGCCCGGCGACGGTTTCGACCCATCAATACGATCGGCTCAAGCCACTGGTTGATCAGCTCGTGAAAAAGCAGAACATGCTTTGCAACCGGCTTGCCAGTGAGGCGAAGGAAGCCTTCGACCAAAACGAAAACGAAGAAGGCGGCCGCCTCATGTTCAAGGTGAAGCTCGGCCAGCCGCGCAATAAGCAGCTCCTTCGCATGATGGAGGACCCGGAGAAGCGCCGGGCGATCGACAAGGCCGAGCTCTCGTTTTACCAGGACACGCGCAAGGAAGAACTCTTCGCACTCAAGGAAGAGCTCTTCTATACGATGGACGAGAAATCGCACGAAGCTGACCTTTCCGAGCAGGGCCGCGCGTTCTTAAATCCGGACGATCCCGATTCCTTTGTCCTGCCGGATTTGATCAGCGAATTCACCGACATCGATCTCAACCGCACGCTCGCGGATGAGGAGAAGGACCGGCTCAAAGTGGAGAAGCAGGACAACTGCGACAAACAGGCCGAGCAAATTCACAACATCTCGCAGCTTCTCCGCGCCTATTGCCTTTTCGAGAAAGACGTCGCCTACGTCGTCGAGGAAAACAAAGTCGTCATCGTCGACGAATACACCGGCCGCAAAATGCCCGGCCGGCGTTGGAGCGACGGCCTGCACCAGGCGGTGGAAGCCAAGGAAGGCGTCCAGATCGATCGCGAAACCCAGACTCTCGCCACGATCACGATCCAGAATTATTTCCGTCTCTACCACAAGCTCGCCGGCATGACTGGCACCGCTGAGACCGAGGCGAACGAATTCCACGACATCTACAAACTGGACGTCGCCGTCATCCCGACCAATCGCCCCGTCGCGCGTGCCGATGCGAACGACCGCATCTACAAGACTCGTCGCGAAAAATACAACGCGGTCATCAACGAAATCCGGGAACGCCACGCCGCTTCGCAGCCCGTCCTCGTCGGCACGGTGAGCGTGGAAGCGTCCGAGTTGCTCAGCCGGATGTTGAAGCGGGAAAAAATTCCGCACAACGTCTTGAACGCAAAATACCACCGGCAGGAAGCCGAGATCGTGAGTCGTGCTGGGCAGGCTGGCACGGTCACCATCTCGACCAACATGGCCGGCCGCGGTACCGACATTAAACTCGGTCCCGTCGTTCCCGACAAAGGCGGGCTTTACGTCATCGGCACCGAGCGCCACGAGTCGCGGCGCATCGATCGCCAACTCCGCGGCCGTTGCGCGCGCCAGGGCGATCCGGGTGCGACGCGTTTCTACGTCAGCTTCGAAGACGATCTCATGCGCAATTTCGGCGCGGCCGATCGGATGACGAAAATCATGGAGCGTTTCGGCCTCGAAGAAGGCCAGGAACTCGAGCACCGCTGGCTCAACCGCTCCGTCGAAACCGCGCAAAAAAGGGTCGAACAACGCAACTACCTGGCGCGTAAACGCACCCTCGATTTCGATGACGTGATGAACAACCAGCGCGAGGTGGTTTACACCTACCGCAACGAAGTCATCGATACGGAGGACCCGCACAAGCTCGTCTACGAAGTAATCGACGAAGCCGTCCCCGGGAAGGTGCAGGAATACCTCGGCACGGGCGCGCCGAGCGACGAGGTGAATTATTCCGGCCTCCTTCATTGGGTCAACACCACCTTCCCGCTTGGCCTAACGAGCGAAAAAGCGCAGTTCGAGAGTCGCTCGCCGGAAGAAAACGCCAAATTCCTGATCGGCAGGATCAAGGAAGCCTACGAGCGAAAGTCGAGCCACGAAGAGCCGGCCGCGGTCAAGAGCCTCGAGCGCTACATTATCCTGAACGCGATCGATCGCCTCTGGCAGGAGCATCTCTACGCGATGGACGCGCTCCGGGAAGGCGTTTACCTGCGCGGCTACGCGCAGAAGGATCCGCTCGTCGAGTACAAGACGGAGGCCTACGAAATGTTCGTCGACCTGATGTCGAACATTAAAAACGAAGTGCTGCACAATCTCTTTCGCAGCACCTCAAATCTGCAGGCTTTCGAGACTTTTCTCTCCACTCTTCCGCAATTCCTCATGCGCGAGCACGGGCCGGGAACGCCGACCGCCACTCCTACCGCCACCGGTCCGAGGCCTGGTCGTCGCCCCGAACGCATCGGCGCGCCCGTCGGCGGCAATGGCGACGCGGACGGTGAGGTGAAACTGGAACTCGCCCCGGTGCGTCGCGAAATGCCCAAGGTGGGCCGGAACGATCCGTGTCCCTGCGGCAGTGGAAAGAAATACAAGAACTGCTGCGGCCGTGTCGCCTAACCTCCCGCCAACGAGTGTCCTCCTCCTGGCGGATGGGATGAAATTTGCTGATTGCCGGCGCGCCCGCGACTGGCAAGATGCCGGTCAATTTTGAAGTTCATCAATCTGACGCGCCGGACTGAGATCGGCGCCAACTGCTATTATCTCGCGGCGGGCGGGCAAGGCGTAGTGCTCGATTGCGGCATGCACCCCAAGGAAGAGGGCGAAATGGCGTTGCCCCTTCTTTCCGGGCTAACGGGACGTCCGGTCGACGCGCTTCTTCTTTCCCATGCGCACCTCGATCACATCGGGTCGCTCCCGGTCCTCATGCGGCAACAGCCGAAGGCGCGAATTTTCATGACGGAAGCAACGGCGGCGATTGGCGACGCGCTCCTTCACAATTCGGTCAACGTCATGACCCGGGAGCGCGAGGAAGTCGGCGTCATCTATCCGCTTTTCACCCACCGCGAAACCGACCGGGCGACCGACCGCTGGCAGCATTGCCCGCTCGGCCAGCCCTTCACGGTCGATGGCGAACGCAGCCCGCCCCGGCCTGACGCCGGGCTAAGTTTTGAATATTGCGATGCCGGCCATGTCCTCGGCGCCGCCGGGATTCTCCTCCGCGCGGAAGGCCGGACCGTTTTTTACACCGGCGATGTGAATTTCGACGACCAGACGCTGACAAAGGGCGCGGTCTTCCCGGACTCGGAGATCGATGTCCTCATCCTCGAAGCGACCCGCGGCGATTCGCCGTTGCCGGAAGGTTTCTCGCGCGAGGCGGAGGAGCGGCGATTCGCGGCTGCGCTCGGGCGGGCCTTTGCACGCGGCGGATGCGTGCTCGTGCCGGTCTTCGCGCTCGGCAAAACGCAGGAAGTGCTGGCCATGCTTTACAAATTCAAGCGCAGCAAATTGATCGCCGACGTCCCGATCTACATCGGCGGGTTGAGCTCAAAGATGACGGAGATTTACGATCGTCGCGCCCACCAGACCGCGCGCGTCCTGCCGGGTCTGCAATTGTTTCCCGAGGTCGCCCCGTTTGTCCTCAATGGCAAAACGATCGCCGATGCACCGGCGCGACCGGGTCGCATCTACGCGCTTTCGAGCGGTATGATGACGCCGAAAACGCTCTCCAATACTTTTGCGCGCCGCGTCCTGGAACGCCCGGAACATTCCATCTTTTTCGTCGGTTACGCCGATCCTGAATCGCCCGCCGGTGTGCTGCGCAGTTCCCGGCCTAACGACCCGGTTTCGCTCGATGAAGATGAGCCGGCTCAACGGTTGCGGTGCCAGCTGGATGAATTCCAGTTCAGCGCCCACGCTCCGCGCGAATCGCTCCTCGAGTACATCAAGAAGGTCGCGCCGAAGAAACTCGTCCTCGTCCACGGCGATGTGCCCGCGGTCGAATGGATGCGGGCCGCGGCGGCGGCCGCCTTGCCGGAAAGCGAAATTATTGTTCCGCCGCCGGGGATCGAAATCGCTTTGTAGCGCGAGCTTCCGGCTTGCGCTGTGGGTCATGCAAGCTGGAAGCTTGCGCTACCTTTGAAGATCGCGTCCTGGAACATCAACTCCTTGCGCAAACGGGAAGAGCGCCTGTTGCTTTGGCTGCGCGAGGCGAGTCCCGATGTCGTTTGCCTGCAGGAAACGAAATGCACTGACGAACAATTCCCGGCTGCGACTCTGCGCGATGGGGGTTATGCGTCGGTTTTCCACGGACAGAAGTCCTATAACGGGGTGGCGATCCTCGCGAAAGAAGAGCCGCGCGAGGTGCGGATGGGTTTTTGCGACGAAGTCGAGGACGCGCAGGCCCGCATCATCGCAGCCACGGTGGGCGATGCGCGCGTGATCTGCATCTACGCACCGAACGGTCAGGCGGTCGGGTCAACCGCTTACCAGTACAAGCTGGAATGGTATCGTCGCCTAACGACCTGCCTGCGCGAGAAGGAAGACGCCCTCGAGCGGGTCGTGGTCTGCGGCGACTTCAACGTCGCGCCTAACGACGAAGATGTGCAAGATCCGGCGCTCTGGCACGGCGCGATCATGTGTTCGGAGGAGGAGCGCGCCGCTTTTCGCGCCCTCGGTGAGCTCGGCCTGGCGGATACGCTCCGCTTGCATCATCCGGAGCCGGGGATTTTCAGCTGGTGGGATTATCGCATGCTCGCTTTCCCGAAAAACCGCGGCCTGAGGATCGATGCGATTCTTGCCGGGAGCGAACTGGCGGCCCGGTGCAGCGCTGCCGGCGTGGCGCGCGACATGCGCAAAGGGAAAGAGCCGTCGGATCACGCGCCGGTCTGGGCCGAGTTTTCAGATTAGGAAACAAACTTGAACCCGTCGTCCGGCTCGATGCATCAGGTTGCCCATCCGCCTTCGAAGCCGCTTCTGGTTTACGACGGCGATTGCGGCTTCTGCAAACTCTGGATCGAGCGGTGGCGTGAGGAAACCGGCGACGCCGTCGAATATCAGCCGTTGCAGGAAGCGGCTGCGCGTTTTCCCGAAGTGCCGCGCGCGGAGTTTGAGCGCGCGGTCAAGTTGATCGAACCGGACGGCAGGGTCTGGAGTGGCGCGGCGGCGGTTTTTCGTTCGTTAGGCGCAGGCGGACGCCCGCTCAATCGATGGAGTTACGAGCATCTACCCGGTTTTGCCGCCGTCTCGGAATTTGCCTATCGCTTCATCGCCGGGCAGCGCGACTTGGCCGGTCGCTTCACCTGGCTCTTGTGGGGAAATGATGTTCGACAGCCGACTTACTTCCGGGCGCGCAGTTGGTTCCTGCGCGCGCTCGGGGCCATTTACCTGATCGCTTTTCTTTCCTTCTGGCTGCAGGCGGATGGGTTGATCGGTGCGCGCGGCATCCTCCCGCTTCCGCAGTTTCTGGAGGCCGCCGGGGCGCAGCTTGGCCCACGCGCGTGGCTTGTCCTGCCGACGCTTTGCTGGCTCAACTCCAGCAACGCTTTTCTCCATTTTCTTTGCGGAGCTGGCGCGGTCCTCTCCGCGCTCCTGATCGCCGAGATCGTACCGGCGCTTTGCCTCGTGCTCCTGGGTGCGTTCTATCTTTCGCTCACCGTCGCGGGCCAGACGTTCTTCAGTTTCCAATGGGACATCCTGCTGCTCGAGACGGGATTCCTGGCGATTTTTTTCGCTCCCTGGCGCTGGTGGCCGCGGCACGATCGGCCCGCGCCGCTTTCGCGCCCGGGGCTTTTTCTTCTCCGATTTCTTCTTTTCAAACTGATGCTGATGTCCGGCGTCGTGAAGCTGACGAGCGGCGACGCGTCGTGGTTGAACCTGAGCGCGCTCGACTACCACTACTGGACGCAGCCGCTCCCAACGGTGCTGGGCTGGTGGGCCGATAAATTGCCCGAGGGTCTGAAGCATTTCTCGACCGCGGCGGTACTCGGTATTGAAATTAGCGCGCCGTTTCTGATTTGGTTGCCGCGACACCTGCGTCTGGTTGGCTGCGGTTTGCTTATTTTGCTGCAGCTCGCCATCGGGCTAACCGGCAACTACGCTTTCTTTAATCTCCTCACCCTCGCGCTTTGCCTGCTCCTAATCGACGACGCCGCCTGGCCCGGCCGGCGCCTAACGAGTCCGATCCTAGTCGGCCGGCGGGGGCTGGTCTGGGCGCCCGCTGTAGTCATTGCCCTAACGATGCCGCTGAACGCTCTCCTCATCGGCAACGGCTTCAAACCGGATCTAATCTGGCCACCAGCGCTGGCGTCGCTTTATAGCGCCGTTTCGCCTTTTCGAATCGTGAATGGCTACGGGCTCTTCCGCGTCATGACGAAGGAACGTCCCGAGATCGTGATCGAGGGCAGCGAGAACGGAATCGGATGGAAAGCATACGAGTTTAAATGGAAGCCGGGCCCGCTCGATCGCCGGCCCGCGTTTGTCGAGCCGCACCAGCCGCGGTTGGATTGGCAGATGTGGTTCGCGGCCTTGAGCGACGTGCGGCAAAACCCGTGGTTCATCGGCCTGGTCCTGCGACTGCTCGAAAATTCGCCCGACGTCGTGTCATTGTTAGGCAAAAATCCTTTCCCAGAAAATCCGCCGCGTTATCTGCGGGCCAACATCTATCGTTACCACTTCAGTAGCCGCGTGGAGCACGCGCAAACCGGCGCCTGGTGGCGGCGCGAGGATGAGCGGGTTTATCTCCCGGTCGTCTCGAGGCGCGGCGAATGAGCGGCGCGCGACTTGAGAACTGCCCGTTAGGCGTTATACTTCTGCCATGCCGAAGGAGGAGCAGATCGTGACGGAAGGCACGGTGACGCAAGTGTTGCCGGGCACCATGTTCCGGGTTGATCTCGCCGGGCAGCGTAATGTCCTCGCCCACATCTCCGGCAAGATGCGAAAACATTTTATCCGCATCGTGCCGGGCGACAAAGTAGAGGTCGAATTGTCACCCTACGACCTGACCAAGGCGCGGATTATTTTCCGGGCCAAGTAATTCCGTGGCCGAGGGTAACGCCGATCGCGAAAATCGTAAGCGCAAGGCGCCCTCCAGTTCCGTATCTCCAGAGAAGAAAAATTCACCGTCGAAGAGACGGAAACCGACCGGCCGGAAATCGGCGGTCTCAACCAAGGAGAAGAATATGGCTGAAGAAAATCAAACAGAGAGCGCATCCACCCCGTCCCCGGCGGAGGAGAAAGTCGAGAGCGGAAGCACCCACGCGCGCAAGGCCGCGGAAGAATTCAAATCAGCGGCAGGCGCGGTGGCCGACCAGTATCGCGGCCGGGCCGAGGAAGTCTGGAACGACGCGACCGACCGAGTGCGCACTTTCCAGGACGACACCGAACAGTACGTGCGGGACAATCCGACCAAGGCGGTTTTTAGCGCGCTGGGTATCGGCTTTGTGCTCGGGCTGATTTTCCGTCGTTAGTCGCGAATCGATGGCGGAAGGCTCCATGCCGCTCCGTAATCCCGCCGGACATCGCGGGTTGCGGCAAAACCTGACATCGCTGATCGCGTCGCTGACGCGCTTTGTCGAAAGTCGGGTCAAACTCGCTGCCAGCGAATCCAAGGCGGGCTTCCGCCACCTCGTGATGGCGCTGGTCTGCGCGGTCGGGGCGCTTGTCCTGTCATTGCTCGGCTTTGTTTACCTGATGGTGTTTGCAATCGTGGGGATTGCGCATCTGCTCGGGGTTTCCTGGATCTGGGTCGCGCTGGTCGTGGCCCTGATCCATTTCGCAATCGCGCTGGTCTGCCTGATGGTCGCGCGCGGCACCTTGAAGCATCCCATTTTCTCCGATACCACGAGCGTTTTGAAAGAGGATACTGAATGGCTGAAAAACCTGGACCAGACGAAACGCCGATAGAGTTGCGCCAGAAGATCGTCCGCTCGCGCGAGCTGGTCGTGCGCGACCTGAGCGGGATCCGCTTTGAGCTGGATTTCCCCCGTAAACTGCGAAGGGCCTTCCAAAGCAACACCGTTCTCTGGGTGGGGGCCGCGCTCGCCATCGGTCTCGGCCTTGCGCTACTGCGGGCGCGGCCGCAAAAAATTTACGTCGGGGGCGGCGGCAAGAAAATGGCTTCGGCGAACAAGACTCTGCTTGGATCAGGCGCGATCCTTGGGCTGTTGAAATTCGGGATCACTTTGGTCCAGCCGATGGTGGTCAGTTATTTTGCGAAGCAGGCGGCGAAGAAAGGTGGCAAGGAAGGTGGAAAGGAAGGCGGCAGGGAAGGTGGCGCGCAGGGCAGGGCGAGCCGCTGGTAGCGGAATTTCCGTTTACGCCCGGGAAGCGGTTGCCTATTCTCTGAGGCCGCTTCCGCATGCTCGCTGAAACTTCCACTGCCTCTCCCACGCCCGCCGCACCGCACGTCGATCAATATCTCGAGATCGGGCAGCAGAACGGTGCTTCCGATATTCACCTCGGGGTCAATGCCCAGCCGATCTGGCGGCTCTACGGCATTCTCCAGCCGATCTGGCCAGACGCGCCGAAGCTCACCGCTGACGACACGGCGGCGCTCGCGGCCGGCTTTCTCACCGAGCTGCAGCGCAAACAACTGGCCGAGCGCGGCGACGTTGATTTTGCCTACGCGACTGAATTCGGCCGCTTCCGCACCAGCGTCGTCAGGCAAAGGCTTGGGACCGACATCGTCTTTCGCATTATCAGCACCAAAGTGCGGACGATGGATGAGCTCGGTCTGCCGGAGAGCCTGAAACTGCTGACCCGTTTTCACAATGGCCTCATCCTCGTCACCGGCTCCGTCGGCAGCGGAAAATCGACCACCCTGGCGTCGCTTGTGGAGCAGGTGAACATCGAGCGGAAAGAGCACATCATCACCCTCGAAGACCCTATCGAATATGTCTTCCAGCCGAAAGGCTGTCACATCACCCAGCGCGAAGTTCACACCCATACCAAATCGTTTGGAGCCGCCCTGCGCGGATCGCTCCGGGAAGATCCCGACGTGATCATGGTGGGAGAAATGCGCGACTTGGAAACCATCTCACTCGCCATCACCGCCTCGGAAACCGGTCACCTGGTGCTCGGGACGCTCCACACCAGTAACGCTTCCCGCACCCTTGACCGCTTGCTCGATGTTTTCCCGGTCGATCAACAGGACCAGATCCGCGTCATGGTGAGTGAATCGCTCCGCGGCGTCATCAGCCAGCAGCTCGTCCCGCGCCTCGACGGCAAGGGCCGGGTCCTGGCGCTCGAAGTCCTGACGAATTCTCCCGCGGTCGCGAACGTCATCCGCGAAGCGAAAACTTTTATGCTGCCCGGCATCATCCAGACCGGCAGGAAACAGGGGATGCGGCTGATGGACGACTCGCTCGCGCAACTTTTCGACCAGGGCTTGATCAGTGCCGAAGAAGCGTGCAGCCGCGCCGAGCAAAAACTCGCGATGCGCGAACACGTCAAGAAACGGGGAAGTTGACTACGGATTACACGGATTTCACGGATGGGGAAGTTGATACATGAGGAGCTGAGTCGTTCGATCATCGGTGCTGCCATGGAGGTGTTGAATGAGCTCAAGCCCGGATTGGACGAGAAACTCTATGAGCGCGCAATGGCGATCGAGTTACGAAGAAATGGTCACGTCGTCGCCTTGCAGAACTCGTATCCCGTCTTCTTCCGTGGCGAAATGATCGGCAACCTTATTCCCGACATGATCGTCGACGATCGCGTCATCGTGGACGGAAAGGTCGTCTCGACCTTTACCGAAGCCCACGTTGCGCAAATGATCGGCTACCTAAACATCACAAAGTTAAAACTGGCATTACTCCTCAACTTCAAAAATGCCACTCTTTCCTGGAAGCGCGTCGCAGGGCCAGAAACCGACACCAGCCCACCTGACCTGCATGCTTGACTCCCCATCCGTGAAATCCGTGTAATCCGTGGTTCAAAAGTCCCCAATCCTCCATGCAATCCATGGTCAAATATGCCTTACATAGATAAATTTTTCGACATCCTCGTCAACGAAGGCGCATCCGATCTTCACATTGGCGAAGGGCAGCCGCCGAAAATTCGGCGGCACGGCGACGTCATGCCGATTCGTTCCGAGCCGGTCACCCGCACCGAAGCGGTTCAGATGCTGAGCGAGATCGCCGGCCCGAAAGGCTGGGAAATTTTCGAGGAACGCGGCGA
>JACCZO010000063.1 GCA_013695925.1 Chthoniobacterales bacterium | reverse complement strand
CGCGGCGAGCGGAACTGAGCATGGCTGCAGGTGAATGGTTTTAATCATGTGAAAGCGAAATAGTACGCCGGCTCGCCGTCGGCTGCAGCGATTGGTTAGGCCTCGGTCAATGCGCCACCTTCTTCGGAAAACGAAATGTATTCATATAGCGCGCTAGCAACGCTCGTTTAGCCTCGAATTGATTAGCCATTGCGCAGCCCTCAATAACGTAAGTTCCTTCAGAACCTGAATAGGTATATGTTAAGTACTTCAGGGCGTCGGTCCCACTCCCGGTCATAACGGTAAACTGCAACCACTTGCGACCATCAATCGTGATCGGCGTTGGCTCGCCGATCTGTGCGTTTGGGTCTCCTTTGGCAGCCATCTGTTTAGCGGTCTGCAATGTCGCGGACGGATCGCCGAGGTTTTGTTGCAGAGACCCCAGCTGGATGCCTAAACCGTCTCCGGTCGCGATGATTTTGTAGCCTTCATCGGTCGCGATCTTCCATGATGCAGGAATGTCAAGCTCGCAATTCAGGGGCCTGCCGCGAAGCGTCTTGAGAGGTTCGCAAAAGGTCAGCGAAGGTATCATCAATAACAAGAGGACACGAGGCAAGATGCGCATAGGCCTAACGAGTATTCGGTCGGAAAATCCCGCCTTTCTTTGCGGGATTTTCCGGTCTAATCCAGGCTTGCTCCCGGGAGCGAGGAGGGATAAAAGCCGGGTTCATGAACCCCGCTTTAGGGCCGGAGCCGTCGCCTGACAAGAAAAAAAGCTCCTCGATCAGATGCGCGACGTCATACGTCTGAAACATTATTCGATTCGGACGGAACGCGCCTATTGCGACTGGATTGAGCGCTTTACCCTGTGAGATAACCAGGACACACGGCCATCGCATCAAGACGGCATATCTCAAGGTGTGAATCCGCTACCACCGGATGCGCCACCCACGGGAGATGCGGGAAGCGGAGGTGACCGATTTCCTGACTCATCTGGCGCGAGATCGGCATGGAAGCGGTTGGTGTGGATACTAGACGAATCAATCATACCACTCTGTGGGCTCTTGAACCGGCAAATGCGATTTGTCGCGATGGAAGTGCGCTTCGCGTCGCCGTAATTGCGATTTGTGGCGGTGTAATTGCGTCTCGTTCGGAAGTAATGGGCGTCAGGGTCAACGTAAACGGCGTCTGTGCCACTGAAATTACGCCTCGTTCGCATGTAATCGGCGCCTGCGCCGCTGCGAACGGCGCCTGTGTCGATGGAAGCCGCGTTTGGGTCAATGTAATTGCGCTCTGTGCGGATGTAATCGGCGCTTGCGTCACTGCAATTGGCGTCTGTGTCGCTGTAATTACGCTCCGTTCGGATGTAATTGGCCTCTGTGTCGATGTAATTCCCCCTCACCGAACAGCGCAGATGCTTGTTTTCGAGTCACTTACGTACCTGTTTTATGCAATCCAGACGTCATCGAGATGTAACCGTCCCGCTCGCCGGGATTTGGTAATCTGATCCTGTTCTGGGGGGAACAGGCCGGGTGCTTGCACATTGTTCAGGTGCCCGGCTATACTTCTTTCAGCCCCGGAGTTCCCGGGAAGCCCCGCAAAAGAAGCGTTGACCCGCGTCCGCGAACGCGTCTTAATTTCACGCAATGCCCGCAAAGCCCTCCCCGCTGAAGAAATGAAGCAGGCACTTGAGGGGTTCGTCTCTTTCGCGCGCAGCTTGCAAGGCGACGAGAAAAGCGAGGCGCAAACCTTCCTCGACCACTTCTTCCGCGCACTCGGTCACGCTGGCGTGATCGAAGCCGGGGCGACCTTCGAATTCCGAGTCGCGAAGAAACCCGGTTCCGCACAGCTGGAACTAATTGTCGGCGGCAACGGCGCCCCGAAGCCGAAAGGCGGCAAGAAATTCGCCGACCTGCTCTGGCCCGACCGCGTCCTCATCGAGATGAAATCGCGCGCCGCGAACCTCGAGAAGCATTACGACCAGGCCTTCGACTACTGGACGCACATCGTCCCGAAGCGCCCGCCCTACGTCATCCTCTGCAACTTCGACGAGTTCTGGATTTACGATTTCGCGATGGAGGCGAGGACACGCTCGTGGTAAACAATCTCATGCCGAAACGAGCGACGACAAAAAAAAGTAAAGCGTCGCCGCGCGTCCGTGAGGACGAACAACTCTATTTTGTCCAAAAGCCGACGAAGACCGGATCTTGGCCGGCGCGATCTATCCGAAGCCGCCCCTCTTACTCGACCACGTTTGGAGCGGCGTACTTGGGAAACAGCCTCGACCTTTTGCGTCAGCTGCCGGCGGAGTCGATCGATCTGGTCGTCACTTCTCCGCCCTACGCCCTTCACTTCAAGAAAGAGTATGGAAATGTCGCGAAGGGCGAATATGTCCCGTGGCTGAAGCCGTTTGGGGAGCAAATCCTTCGCGCCCTGAAGCCCGAGGGAAGCTTCGTCCTGAATATCGGCGGGAGCTACAACAAGGGCACTCCGACACGGTCCCTATACCATTTCAAGGCGCTTGTCATGCTTTGCGAAGAGGTGGGCTTCCATCTGGCGCAGGAATGTTTCTGGCACAATCCAGCAAAGCTTCCGTCGCCGGCGGAGTGGGTGACGGTGCGGCGTCAGCGCGTGAAGGATGCCGTGGAATACGTTTGGTGGCTCAGCAAGACCCCCTTTCCCAAAGCGAACAACCGCCATGTGCTCAATGAATACAGCGCGGATATGAAACGGCTGCTGAAGCGAGGCTACAAACCGAAGCTGCGTCCCAGCGGCCACATCATTACCGCGAAGTTTGGTCACGACCAGGGTGGAGCGATACCTTCAAGTCTTATCGAACGCGGGAATAACGAGAGTAACTCGAACTACATCCGCGCTTGTGCGGAGGCTGGCTATAAGGCACATCCGGCACGCTTCCCTCGCGCTTTACCCGAATTCTTTATCAAACTCCTGACCGACGAAGGGGCGATTGTCCTTGATCCCTTTGCCGGGAGCAACATGACGGGAGCTACCGCGGAAAGCCTTGGCCGCAGATGGATTTCGATCGAGATCAAACCCGAATATCTGATTGCGTCCCGAGTCAGATTTTCCCAGCTGGCAAAAAACGGTAAAGCAGTGGCATGACTCTCGAGGAATTGGAGAGCTTACTTGCCAAAGTTTACGGCGAGGCTATCCGTCCAAAGCCCTTGCATCTGCTCGCCGGCTTGACTGACGTTCGCTCCGGCGTCTCTCTAGCTCAAGCCGCTCGCAAGGTAGGAACAACCGCAGGCAACCTGGACAAGCTCGTGCAGGCCAAAGATCCCGTAGCTCACCTACTCGGGAAGCCCGCCGCGGACCATTTGGAGAAAGAAAAGAAGGTCCGTGCCACGATTGGCCAACTGATCATCGGCAATCTCGCCGAACAAGTCTTCGAAGATAACTATCGGCGTACCGTCGGAAGTCGAGAACTCAGCCTGGAAGATGATCGTTCAGGTGGTGGCGATACCGACTATCTCGTTCGCAATGGTCAGGGGCGCCAAGTCTTCCGGCTGAACATAAAATTCCACGGGTCTCAGTTCCGCAAAGCTCACGACCTGGTCGGACTTCCGCCCGAAGATTGCTTCGCTCTCGCGACCTACAAAATTCACAGTGCATTGCAAAAGCAAGAACACGAGCATCTGCCCTACATATTCGTGATCGTCGGCGTGCCCCACCTGACCGGCGCAGTCGTAGGAGCAGCGGTGTCCGCAGACGTGATCGAGTTCGCGACCCTAGCCCGACATTCCGCTCGTTTCCAAGGCAAGCGCAAAGTGGAAGATGCGATCGTGCGTGCAATCTCGCAACGGCCAGCGGACTTCGGAATGGCGGAATCCCTCCATAGCTTTCTCGAAAAAATCCGCGGCGCGATCTGGCGCGTGCTCTCTGCCCGCCGCGCCGACGCGCTCCTGCGCGAAAAACTCTTCGAAAGAGCCTACGCACTTCGTGTGCGCGGTTTCGCTATGAACTACCGGGGCGCGGAACTCGATATGCACTTTTCAATCTCCGGCGACCTCCACCCCCTGGAAGAGATGTTGCGAATCCTGCGCGATGACGGCCTGCACGCGCTCAGCGTCTACCTTGAAAGAGGAACCTTTTAGTATCGGCGTGTGCCAACTCTACCTTGCACGACGCCCTCGCGCGACTCGACTCCGCTCTCCGCGCCGTCTACGGCATGCATAAGGATGCCGATCTGCTCGCTTTTCTACTCGAACTGAATCTCGCACTCGCTGCCAAAGAAAGAGTTGGCGAGAAAATCTGCCCGCCTGGCCTGCTCTTGCCGCGATGAACAAGCGAACTTCGTTAGTGAGGATTGCGTTCAACCGCCGACGCTTGACAAACCGGCTTTCAATCCCCACAGATCGTCGACGCCCTGCTGCGCCTCGCGGAACAGTCGTTCGACGAAGGGCTGTGACGGATAATGGGAGAAGCTATCGGCTCCCGCCTGCCCCGCCTCGTCATTGTAAAATCGTTTCGGATATCGAGCAGAGGCCCACTCGCTACCTCTGGCATCGGCTTGGAAAGCGGGGAAGTAGTCGCGACAAATCAATGCCCGGATTGCTTTGAGAAAATCTGACGATGTCTCGTCCGCTTGATATTCGCGGATCCCGCGAAGCAATTCGATGATCTGAAGCAAATTATGACCGAGTTTGTTCCTCAACTCTTTAAAAACTTCCCCGCGACGGGCAGGCCCAATGTAGGAGTTATGACCCAGAAGGCGGCAATCCTCGTAGCGGCAGAGCCACATGCCCTTTAAGAATATTTCCGCGCCGGCTTGGAAGACGGGATAGGGCAAAAAGCTGCTGAGCGGAGGGCCCTGAACCCCATTTGCGAGCTGAACATACGCCGTGATCTTGGGACTCTGGATAAGCGTGAGTCCAAGCTGCATCCAGCGCAGCGGTTGAAGTTCAAGGTCAGCTGTCCATTCCTTTTTCGGCTCCCGTTTGTAATCTTCACGGAGCAGAAGGAGCGCAGCATACCAAGCCCGATATTCCTTCTCTTCTTCCAGCTGGTTTTGGTCTTGGATCAATCTCATCACGGCATCAGCCAATATCTCGTCAGCCACAGGTGACCGATACGCTTGGTGACGACAGGGGCAACTTCATACGCAACGCGACGTGGAATCCGGTGACGGGGAAGAATTGCTATGCGGAGCGGCTGGCGTTGCGCTTGCAGGCGATGGGGAATCATCGATATCGGCGGGGGTTTCGCGTCACACTGCATGAGGATGTGATCGATCTGCCGCGCACGTGGAAAAAGCCGCGCCGCATTTTCGTGAATTCGATGAGCGATCTGTTTCATCCGGACGTGCCGCTTTGGTTCATCCGCCGGGTTTTCAAGACGATGGAGGAATGTCCACAACATTCCTTTCAGGTGCTGACGAAGCGGAGCGACCGGGTGCGTAAGCTGGCCGCGAAACTGCCGTGGCCGAAGAATGTCTGGATGGGCGTGAGCGTGGAAGAGAGCCGCGTCTTCCATCGCATGGATGACCTGCGCGAAGTGCCCGCGGCCATCCGCTTCCTCTCCTGCGAGCCGCTCATTGGCTCGCTCGCGGGAATCGATCTGCGGGGGATTCATTGGGTGATCGTCGGCGGCGAGTCAGGACCGCATGCGCGGTCGATGAAGATCGAGTGGGTGCGGGAAATCTTTCGCGCCTGTCGGAAACAGAAGGTGCCGTTCTTCTTCAAGCAGTGGGGCGGTGTGCAAAAGCATCGGACCGGCCGCGAGCTCGGCGGCCGTACCTACGACGAGATGCCGAGGGCGGCGTGAGCTTCCCCGTTCCCCGAAGGTGCCCGCTGTTTACAGGGTCACCGTTCAGATTATAATCCTCTTCCATCAGCACATTAACCGAGATCCAAAGCGCGATCACCCGCCTGTCGGCGACGGAGCAACGGCAACTCGCTCAATGGTTCGAGGATGAGGTATCCCGTGCGGGGAAGGGTATGAATGCTAGCGACTCTCTCCGCACCGTCGCTTCAGAGAGGTCAGCAGGTTCGTTGCCCGAACACTCGCGAGTCCGATTCAGAAAGGGGTTCCCGGAGAGTGGCGTGAGCTCAGGGGAGCAAGGCACGATTGTTCACGTCTACGATGATGGCGGATACGAAGTAGAGGTTCTAACCGGTCGGAATAGACCGGCAGTCGTGACAGTCGAAAACGACGACGTTGAACCGACATCGGAAGCATGAGTCGGCTTCCGCAATCTGCCTCGCTAATCGTTGAGGAGGCCAAGATCGTTCGGTATCTCCTCGCTCTCGATCACATCGAAGGCGGTTCGAAAGCGAGGTTCTTTCTCGCGCGAGGTTTTTCACCTGCAACCTCGGTGGAGTTTGCGGAAGCGCTAAAGAGGCACGGCGCCACTCAGACGATCACAGGGGAGGAGGTCACAAGGCACGGCCGGAAGTATCTCGTCGAGTGCGCAATCGAAACTCCTGATAAGCTCAATCCTTGTATTCTCACAGTCTGGATTCTGACTAAGGAAAATCCGCCTCGGCTAGTGACGGCGCATCCTAATTCTTGATTCGCGGCGGCAATCTCCTCCCAACGCCCGCGGCTATCGCGCGATGGTTGATCATTCACACATCGAGTGAACGGAGGCGACGTGGAATCCGATAACGGGTTGCACGAAGATCAGCGCCGGCTGCAAGAATTGCTACGTCGAGCATCGGCCGCGCGGAACTCTTGCCCGGGAGGAGAGGGCGTGTCGAGGGGGAGTTGCGGAAGGCTGCCGGCTCAAAGCATCTGCTCGATGAAGGCGCGGCTGTCGAAAGGTGCGAGGTCTTCCAGTTTCTCGCCGGTGCCGACGAAGCGGGTCGGGATGCCAAGCTCTTGCTGGATGGCGATGACGACGCCGCCTTTGCCGCTGCCGTCGAGCTTGGTGACGATGAGGCCGGTGAGATCGACCGCAGCGTGGAATTCTCTCGCCTGGGCGAGGGCGTTGCTGCCGGTGGTGGCATCGACCACGAGGAGGCGCTCGTGCGGCGCCTCGGGATCGTGTTTGGCGAGGGAGCGTTTTATTTTCTCCAGCTCGGCCATGAGGTTGCTCTTGGTGTGGAGGCGACCTGCGGTGTCGCAAATGAGGAACTCGATGTCGCGCCGATCGGCGGATTGGTAGGCTTCGTAACAGAGCGCCGCCGGGTCGGCGTTGTATTGTCCTTTGATCATCTCAATTTTCAAACGATCGGCCCAAATCGCGAGCTGCTCGATCGCGGCGGCGCGAAAGGTATCGGCGGCCGCGAGCAGGACGGTGTGGCGGTTGCGCTGAAAGTAGTAGGCAAGCTTGGCGGTCGAGGTGGTTTTGCCGGTCCCGTTGACCCCGACAATAAGGATCGCCTTCGGTTTGGCGGGCAGGGGACGGATCGGGGACGGCTGGATCGGCAGGACGCGCAGGATTTCCTCGCGCGCGACCTCCGCCACGTCCTGGGCGGTGATGGTTTGGGTGAGGGCGCGCTTCTGCAGGGCCTCGACGATGCGCAGACTCATCGGGACGCCGAGGTCGCTCCGGATGAGCATCTCTTCGAGCTCGTCCCAATCGACCGGTTTGCCGGCAAACTTCTGGATTAACGATTTAAAAAACTTCATGGCCGAACGAAAGACGGGCGGGCGAGGGGACCGGGCGGAAATTAAGGCGGGAAAGGCAGGATGAAAAATCATTCCTCAGTCTCTCGCGCTCGCAAAAAAAATGCGGCGCCTCGCATGGAGACGCCGCATTTGAGAATCGGGCGGTAGCGTTACTTCATCTTGGCCAACGCGTCGTCCACCATCTGGAGATGCTCCTTCAGGGTCGGGAGCGTGTCCTTGGCGAACTTCTTCACGTCGGAATCTTCTTTCG
>JACCZO010000033.1 GCA_013695925.1 Chthoniobacterales bacterium | reverse complement strand
GGCATAAGGTTATGAAGGTATGAAAGCGGTGCAGAAAGTTAAACGCGAGGCGGCTCTTCCGGGGAGCGCGCGACCCGTGTGCTGGTTTTGGCGACCCGCCAAAACAGGCTTTGCCATTCCGGGCGGGAGAAGAAAAAGTTCGTAATGGCGAGTCGCCATTACCAGCACGCGAGTCGCGTACGCTCCCCGAATTTCTTGCCGCGTGAACGAGATATTTCATGATCAGCCCCTCCCGAGTGCGACCATGGGATCGGCGCGAGTGGCGCGGCGCGCCGGGATGTAGCTCGCGAGCAAAGCAACGGCCGCGAGGATTAGCGTAACGAAAAGAAAAATCGGAAGGTCGAGCGTGCTGACCTCGTAGAGAACGGACCGCAGGAGCGAGGTGGTGAAAAACGCCACGACCAAGCCAAGCAGCGTGCCGGCCCCGATGAGCGCGCCGGCATGGGCGATAACGAGGCGCAGAACATCGGCGCGTTGCGCGCCGAGCGCCATCCGCACCCCGATCTCGTGTGTCCGCTGCACCACCAGGAACGACATCACACCGTAAATTCCGACCGAAGCGAGGACGAGCGCGATCCCGGCAAAGACCGAGAGCAGAACGACCGAAAGCCGGCGCGGCGCGACGGAGTCGGCGATCACCTGCTCAAGGGTGCGGACATGAGCGAGTGGCAAAGTGGGATCGATTGCCTGGACCGCGCCGCGGATGGCGCTCGTGAGGCTGGCCGGATCCTGCGCGCTCCGGACGACGAGGATGACCGCAGGATAAGGAGCCTGGGCGAGCGGGACATACAGTTCCGGTTTGACCGGCTGATCGAGCCCGCGATGCCGGAGGTCGCCGACAATGCCGACGATAGTGGCCCAGACCGGGCCTTCCCGCGTCGGCAGGCGGAGACGTTTCCCAAGCGGAATTTCGTTAGGCCAATAGCGGGTCGCGAGCGCCTGATTGATGATGACGGCGCTGGGAGCGTCGAGCTTGTCCGCGGCGGTGAAGAAGCGACCCTGCAGGAGCGGCATTTCCAGAGTGCGAAAATAGTCGCTCGAGACGAGGCGGAATTCCTCGTCCGGCATGGGATGCGCGTCGTCGCTCGGACGGCCCTCGATCTCGAACGAGGAATCGCTGTTCGTGCCGCTCATCGGCAAAATGATGGTGAAACCGGCGTGACTTACTCCGGGCAGCCCGGTGACGCGCCGCTCCAGCTCCGAGAAAAAATTTACGCGGGAGATCTTGTCCGGGTAGCGCAATGCGGGCAGCGAGATTTCGGCGGTGAGGATGTTTTTGGGATTAAAGCCCGGCGGGACATTTTGCAGCCTAACGAAACTCTTAAGAAGCAGCCCGGCGCCGGTGAGGAGGACGAGGGCGAGCGCGACTTCGGCGATGACGAGTCCGTTGCGCAGCCGGTTGTGCCGCTGGCCGGAAGTGGAGCCGCGGCCTCCTTCCTTGAGCGATTCGGTCAGGTCGGGTTTGCCGCTGGCGAGGCCAGGGACGAGGCCAAACACCAGCCCGGTCCCGAGCGCGAGCGCGAGGGTGACGAGCAAAACAGTGGGATCGATGCTGACTTCGCTGAGCCGCGGAATGGTTTGGGCGCCGATCGATCTCACAAAATCCACGCCCCAGATCGCGAGGAGCACGCCGGCGCCGGCCCCGAGAATGGCGAGGACCACGCTCTCGGTCAGGGCCTGCCGCAGCAGACGCCCGCGGCTGGCGCCGACCGCGACGCGAATTGCCATCTCGCGTTCGCGGGCGGTGGCGCGCGCGAGAAGCATGGTGGCGAGATTGGCGCAGGCGATCAGGAGGACGAGCGCGACCGCCCCGGAGAGGATGAGAAGGAGCGGCTTCATGCCGCCGACGACCTGCTCCTTGAGCGGATAGAGGTTCGCGCCAAAGCTGTCGTTTGGCGGGTAATTGTCCTTGAAGCGGGCGCGCATTCCCCTCACGACGGTCTCGATTTCGGCCTGGGCCTGCATCACGGAAACTCCGGGCGCGAGCCGGCCGATGACGCCGTAACTGCGCGAGCCGCGCCGTTTCATCTCGTCGTCCGTGAAGCCGAGGGGTTGCCAGATATCGACCCGCTCGGAAAAATTTCCGCCGGTGATATTGAAGAGCGGGAGCGGGAACTCGAAGCTCGCGGGCATGATTCCGACGACGGTGTAGGTGCGGCCATCGGCCAGCAGCTTGCTTCCGAGGATGCGCGGGTCGCGGTCAAACTTGCGGCGCCAGAGCCTCTCGCTGATCACGACGACGTCGTCGCGCCCAACGGCGTTTTCCTCGGGGCGGAAAGTGCGGCCGCGAAGCGGTTGCACCCCTAACAATGGGAAGAGATCAGCCGAAACGACTGCGCCGGAGATGCGCTCGGGGACGTCGCCTTCGACCAGGTTGTAGGTCGTGTTGTTGAAAGCGGCGAGCTTGTCGAAGCTGCGGACCGAAGTCTTGTATTCGAGAAATTCCGGCGGCGAGACTGGGATGGTGTCGAGGTGCTGATCCTTGAAGTGCTCGAAGAGGAGAACGAGCCGGGCCGGATCTTCGTAGGGGAGGGGACGGATGAGGAGCGCGTTGACAAGGGTGAAGACTCCGGTGGTGGCGCCGATCCCGAGGGCGAGAGTGAGAATGCCGACGAGGCTGAAGAGCGGGTTCTTGACCAGCAATCGGAGCGCGAGACGGATTTCCTGGAGCATAGTGTCGGTTGATCGTTAGGGCTGCAGAGGATCGGGGAGCGCACGCGCCTCGCGTGCCGTTTTCGGCGCCCTCGCCGAAAACATCTGCCGGCCACGCGCTCCCTGTGCACTCGGCGGGGCGCCGAGTGCTGCACGCGAGGCGCCGAGTGCTGCACGCGAGGCGCGTGCGCTCCCCGGAAAGATTCGTGACGCGCTGTCGCCAGGCAGATTCAACGCGAGGTTGGCCAGCAACAGAGCGAGGATGAGAAGTGTCTTGATCGATCCGTCGTTGAGATCGTTCAAACGCATCGTTCGGGCTCCTCGTTAGGCGGCGATTTTGTCCTCGACCACGCGGCCGTCGAACAAGTGGATGGTTCGGTCGGCGTGCTGCGCGAAGCGCTGGTCGTGCGTCACCATGCAGATGGTCGCGCCACCAGCGTGCAGTTCCTTGAGCAGGTCCATGACCGCTTCGCCGTTGCGCGAGTCGAGATTGCCGGTCGGCTCGTCGGCCAGGAGGATGGCCGGCTTGCCGGCGAGAGCCCGCGCCACTGCGACGCGTTGCTGCTGGCCGCCCGAGAGCTGGCTCGGGAGATGTTTGGCCCGATGCGCCATGCCGACGCGTTCGAGCGCCTCGTTGACGAAAGTCTTGCGTTCGCTTGAACCCATCCCGCGATAGGTCAGCGGAAGCTCGACGTTTTCGAAAACGGTCAGGTCGCCGATGAGATTGAAGCTTTGGAAAATAAAACCGATCTCGCGATTCCGAATCCGGGCGCGCTCGGGGAAGGAGAGGTTCGCGACCTCGCCGCCCTTGAGCGAGTAGCTGCCGTCCGACGGGGTATCGAGCAACCCGAGGATGGAGAGCAAGGTCGATTTTCCACACCCGGATGGGCCGGCGATGGAGACGTATTCGCCGCTGCGAATATCAAGATGAATGCCCGAAAGGGCGTGGGTTTCGACCTCATCGGTCAGGAAAACTTTCGTGACGCCGTCGAGGTGGATAAGGGTGTGGTTATTCATATTGCTGATTTTTGATTGCTGATTTCTGATTTTGGTGAGGTTCTTCGCTCCTTGCCTTGGTTGGCGCGGGCGGAAATGACGGAAGAGGCCATAATGGCAACCAACTCGTTCGCTTCGGTTAAGAGAGGTTGGACCTTTTTGTTGGGCAGAATCTGGTCGGCGATAATGAGCTCAAGCCAGAGTGCAGTCTCATCAGATTCTTCCTCGACTACGCCGACTTTGGAGACGAATTCGGCGCGGGACCTGGCGCGGCACGCGGCCCGATAATTGGCGGCCACGCTGGTTCCGCTGCGGATGATTTGATTGGCGATCGCCCGCGCCTTCGTCGACTTAGGCAGGGCATCCACGAGATGCATCACCCGCAGGGCAAACTGCTTCGTCCGCTCCTTAAGTTCTTCGGCATTCATTCTTTCAATCAGCAATCAGCAATCATCAATCATCAATTCAACCTGATCCGGTCGTGCGAATCGTATGCGCTCGTGTCGGAAAGAATGACCTGGTCGCCTGCGTTCAGGCCGCTCAGGATTTCGATTGTGTTGACGGAACTGCGGCCGAAGTGCACCGGGGTGCGAATGGCTTCGCCGCTGGAGGTTAGTTTGAAGACGCCGACGGTCGCGCCGTCCTGGGCGAAGGCTGGGCGTCCAACGTAGAGGACATTGTCGAGACGTTCGAGCTCGATCGTTCCGTCGACGCTCAAGTCGGGCCGCGCGCCCTTGGGCAGCGCGCCGTCGAGCGCCACATCGACCGTGACGGTGCCCTGCTCGACCGCGGGGTCGACCCGGATGACGTGACCGGAGACAATCCCGTTGCGCGTGTCAATCGAGGCGGGCTGATTAATCTGAATGTCTTTCGCCTGCGTCTCGGCGATTTTGATTTGGGCTTTCAGTTTCTTCGGGTCCGCGACGCGGGCGAGGTTGGTTCCGGGCGTGACGCGCTGGCCGACTTCGACCGGGAGTTGCTGCAGCACTCCTTCCATGCCGGCTTTGACGTGCAGCGCTTCGACGTCGCGCGCTTTCAATTTCGCAGCAGCGATGAGCTGATTGACCGTGGCCTGCTTGGCGGCGAGCTGCGGATCGATCGAGTCGCGGGCGAAGACGAGCCGTTTATTTTCGATCTCGTCGCGGTTCTGGAGTTCATCCCGCTTAATGATTGACGTCTTGTAAGCAAGATCAGCGATGAGGCCGTTCTTTTTTAAGCTTTCGTTCGTCTCCGCTTCCATTTTCGCCTGCAGATATTCCGAGTGGACCTGGGCGGTGGTCGATTCCTGACTGAGGAGTTCGCGTTGCAGAGTGGCCCTGAGGGTCGTCAGTTCCGCTTCCGCGGTGGTGGCGGCCGACTCGGCGTCGAGCGCCAGTTGTTGCAAGTCGGGGCTGGAAAGCTCGAGGATGATGGTATCTGGCTGCACCGTGGCGCCTGGCCTAACGACGATCTTCTCAACCCGGCCTTCCTTGCTCGTCGCGATCCAGCGAATGTCTTCCGGGACGAGGGTGCCGAGGCCGCGGACCTGGCGGAGCATCGGACCGCGCTTGACCGTGTCGACCCAGACGGCGGCCCGATCGACGCTGACCGCGGCCGGTTTCAAACGTGAAATCGCGACCGTGACCAGAATCAGCGCGAGCAGGGACGCGCCGCCGATGATGAGCCGCTTCTTCTTTTTCTTGCGAGCAACATCGGGGCGCGGGACATCCATGGACGAGGTGACTGGTGTGAAACCCGGAGCGCGCGCCGGCTCGGTGCCACCGCCAATCACTTCGAAGCTTCTTTGCACGATGATGACCCAGGGGCGCGCCTAAAGCACGCTGATGCTGTGCACGAGGATCGCGACCGCCTGCAGGCTATTCGCGATCGGGAAAAGCGCGGTCAGGATGAGCGCGGCGAAAACGCCGGTGTCGAGGACAAAGCCGCGGCTGGCTTCCTCAGCGAAATACTTCTGGCTGATCTCGAAGAAGGCCGGGTGGCGATATTGAGCCGGGGTTCCGCAGCGTCCGGTCAACTGTGCGCTTTGATAGCGGTGGCTGATTTGCGGGAAGCTCGAACCGTAGCGCTCGGTGCGCGGATTGGATTCGTGCTGCGGGATGCAGTCTTGGATTTGAGGTGTGTTTTTCATTTTCTTACTGTCTGTTACTGGTGAGATGCGATCGGTCTCGCGTTTGGATTCAGGAATCTTTTCCTGAGCTGCCGCCTCCTATTGCAATGGCCGTGCCAGAAGATTTTTATTTTTACAAATGCCTGAACAAAAGGTGTTTATCTGGATCGACTTTTTCGGACTGGAACAGTTTTTGCCTCAACGTTGGGATCAAGACGTCCCATTTCCGGGATGGCGATCGAAAGAGTCGCCAGCAGCGCCGAATTTTTCCAAACCGCCGGCGAAGTTGCTTATTCCAGACAGGGCGGCCCGCTTAGGTTCAAGATGTACTCGACGGCAAATGCGGCGTAGCCGTTGAGGCGGATGAGATACTTCTGCCCGCCGACCGCGTTGAAGGTGACCCGACCCCAGGCGCCGCTGCAACTTGTGCCGTCGCAGGCGATCTCATTCGCAGGCGAACCCGGGCAGCCGGTGTGGATCGAAAGGTAAACCGGGCTAAAAGGTGAGCCGCAGGTGTCAACGGTCACCGCGCCGCTGGTCGCCGGAGTGTAACTGAACCAGATGTCCTTGTTCAGATTCGGGAACGGGCTGCAACTGGATGATCCGTCGTTGGTCGCGTCTTCGTTGTTGCCCGTGAAAGTTCCCGGGCAGATCGGCTGCGCCTCCGCGCAATTGTCGGGAAGCAGCTCGCAAGCGTCTCCAATCCCATCGCCGTCGCTGTCCTCCTGATGCGGATTCACTTCGGCCGG